>NZ_HG916852.1:4030000-4195305 GCF_000577275.2 Rhizobium favelukesii | reverse complement strand
GCAATCTTCTATCCACTTGGAAAGATTTTCATTTTATTACTTATCCACGATTTGCGCCAAACAACTGGACGTTCGATCCTTTCGGATCGGCGGTGGCGCGACAAAACGCTCCGGGCGTGGATAGATTTTAATCCTTGATAGAAACAGACTCTAAGAAATAGAAACCTTTTAAAATATCTTTGATTTTTTATAGGGAAGAAGCGCGTGGGTGAGAGCCGCCGGAAAATCATGAGGGTCTTGGACGGCGAGACGCTCAGCCCTCCCCCAATCTGGCTGATGAGACAGGCAGGGCGATATCTGCCAGAGTACCGGGAAACGCGCGCGAAGGCCGGAAGTTTCCTTGATCTCTGTTATACGCCTGAGCATGCAGTGGAGGTCACTCTTCAGCCCATCCGCCGCTACGGCTTTGACGCAGCCATTCTCTTTTCCGATATCCTTGTGATCCCGGATGCGATGAAGCGCAACGTTCGCTTCACCGAGGGGCATGGCCCGGAGATGGATCCAATCGATGAAGCCGCAATCGCCCGGATAGAGACCGATCGTGTCATCGACTACCTGAAGCCGGTTCTGGAAACAGTCGGGCGCCTGCGAAGCGAGTTGCCGGTCGAGACGACCCTGCTTGGCTTCTGCGGCGCTCCATGGACGGTTGCCACCTATATGATTGCCGGCCATGGTACGCCCGATCAGGCTCCGGCCAGGCTCTTTGGCTACAAGTATCCGAAGGCCTTCGAACGCCTGCTCGCGGTATTGGCTGAGGTGTCAGCCGACTACCTGGTTGCGCAGATCGATGCAGGGGCCGATGCGGTCCAGATCTTCGATTCCTGGGCTGGCGTTCTCGGTGAGCGGGAATTTGAGGCATTCGCAGTGAAGCCTGTTGCGCGGATGATTGCGTCTATCAAGGCGCGGCGGCCGAACGCTCGGGTCATTTCCTTCGCCAAGGGAGCCGGGTTCCTGCTGAAGGACTACCGCCAGAAAACGAAGGCGGATGCGATCGGGCTCGATTGGTCAGTGCCTCTGGATTTTGCTGTGGAACTGCAGAGGGACGGAGCCGTACAAGGCAATCTCGATCCGATGCGTGTCGTCGCCGGCGGCGCAGCGCTTTCGGAGGGAATCAACGATATTCTCGACAGGCTCGGCGACGGCCCGCTGATATTCAATCTCGGGCATGGGATCACGCCACAGGCCGACCCTCGGAATGTCCAGCTGCTCGTGGACCAGGTCCGCAGTTGGAGGCGCTAGTTCATGGGAAAGCAGACCGATGAGAAGCCCGGCGCCTATGCGCGTCGCCGCGCCCATTTCGCGATCCTGTTTGTCGTGCTTCTGGCCGTGGGGCTGTTTGTCTGGAATCCGGATGATCTCTACCTCTGGATCAAGGCTCTTCATGTCATCGCGGTGATTTCGTGGATGGCGGGTCTTTTCTACATGCCGCGGCTTTTCATCTATCATACCGATGCTGAGCCGGGTTCCATACAGTCGGAAACCTTCAAGGTCATGGAGCGGCGTTTGCTGAAGGTGATCATGAACCCGGCAATGATGCTAACCTGGATCTTTGGGCTTTATCTCGCTTGGTCGGTCTATGGCTTTCAGGGTGGCTGGCTGCACGCGAAGATTGGTCTCGTTGTGCTCTTGACGGCCGTGCACGTCTTTTTTTCCCGCGCGGCGCGAGCGTTCGAGCGTGATGAGAACCGCAGGCCGGCGCGCTACTGGCGTTTCATGAACGAGGCGCCAACCCTGTTGATGGTCGCGATTGTCATTCTGGTGGTGGTCAAGCCCTTCTGAGAAAACGTTGTTCGGTTAAATTTGCTTCATTTTAAGCAGCCCCCTTGCGGCGGTGATCCTTACTCGCTATTTTCGCTCCACCTCATCCTTGTGGCATGTATGTAAAGTTCGATCGTCTGCGATCTCTTCGCAGGACCGGTTACAGCCTCGACATCGCCTCCCCCCAGAATTATAGAGTAATGGTCACTTCATGGCTGAAATGAAGCTTCAAGAACTTAAGAGTAAGTCCCCGACGGATCTGCTGGCATTTGCCGAATCGCTCGAGGTCGAAAATGCGAGCACAATGCGCAAACAGGAATTGATGTTTGCCATACTAAAGGTGCTTGCGAGCCAGGATGTGGAGATCATCGGCGAAGGCGTCGTTGAAGTGCTTCAGGATGGTTTTGGCTTCCTGCGCTCGGCCAATGCCAACTATCTTCCGGGCCCAGACGATATCTATATCTCGCCTTCCCAGATCCGCCGTTTCTCGCTGAAGACCGGCGACACTGTCGAGGGTCCAATTCGCGGGCCGAAGGAAGGCGAACGCTATTTCGCGCTCCTGAAAGTCAATACGATCAATTTCGACGATCCCGAGAAGATTCGTCACAAGGTGCACTTCGACAATCTGACGCCACTTTATCCGAACGATCGCTTCAGGATGGAGTTGGATCTCCCAACGTCCAAGGATCTTTCGCCGCGCGTCATCGATCTCGTCGCGCCGCTCGGCAAAGGCCAGCGTGGACTGATCGTCGCACCGCCGCGCACGGGTAAGACTGTTCTGCTCCAGAACATCGCGCATTCGATCACTGCGAATCACCCCGAGTGCTATCTCATCGTACTCCTCATCGACGAACGTCCCGAGGAAGTCACGGATATGCAGCGTTCGGTCCGCGGCGAAGTCATTTCGTCGACGTTCGACGAACCTGCTGTGCGCCACGTCCAGGTGGCTGAAATGGTCATCGAGAAGGCAAAGCGTCTTGTGGAGCACGGCCGCGACGTTGTCATCCTGCTCGATTCGATCACGCGTTTGGGCCGCGCCTACAACACTGTCGTCCCCTCCTCTGGCAAGGTTCTCACGGGTGGTGTCGACGCAAACGCCCTGCAGCGACCGAAGCGCTTTTTCGGCGCTGCGCGTAATATCGAGGAAGGTGGCTCGCTGACGATCATCGCGACCGCTCTTATCGATACCGGCAGCCGCATGGACGAAGTGATCTTTGAAGAGTTCAAGGGAACCGGTAACTCTGAAATCGTTCTCGACCGCAAGGTTGCCGACAAACGCATTTTCCCGGCAATGGATATCCTGAAGTCCGGTACACGTAAGGAAGATTTGCTGGTGCCGCGTCAGGATCTGCAGAAGATCTTCGTGTTGCGCCGCATCTTGGCTCCGATGGGAACGACCGACGCGATAGAATTCCTAATCGACAAGCTGAAGCAGACGAAGAACAACCCAGATTTCTTCGACTCGATGAATACGTAGTGCTTAGCCGGATTCTCTAGATCAAGCCGGTCACAGCGTGGCCGGCTTTGTCGTTTGTAACAGATGTTCTCTTCAGCCTTGAACTGGAGAAGGAAGATGCTGACCAACAAGGAAACAATATTTGCGCTGTCGAGTGGCGCCGTTCCCGCCGGGCTCGCCGTGGTTCGCATCAGTGGAGAGGATACCCCGGCAGTTCTTGCCTCTCTCGTCGGTGAGTTACCCCGGCCGCGACAGGCAGCATTGCGATCGATTCGGACTCGTAACGGTCTCGTCATCGACACCGGTCTCGTCCTGTTCTTCCCGGCACCGCATTCCTTCACCGGCGAAAATGTAGCGGAACTGCACCTTCATGGCGGCCGCGCGGTTGTTGATGCCTTGCACCGCGAACTCGCTGAATTCCAAAACCTGCGGCCGGCAACGCCAGGAGAATTCTCACGGCGAGCCTTTGAGAATGGGAAGCTGGATCTGATCGAGATCGAGGGCTTGGCGGATCTCATCGCGGCCGAAACGGAGATGCAGCGACGTCTTGCTGTCGAGCAGAGCTCCGGTGGCCTTTCGTCGATCTATTATGGCTGGTCCGAGCGACTGACGCGTGCCCGAGCGCTGATCGAGGCCGAGCTGGATTTTCCAGATGAGGAAGATGTACCAGGCTCTGTATCCGACCAAGTTTGGACGGACGTGGCGCGATTGATAGAGGAGATGGCGAGCCATCTCGAGCAACTGCAGGCCGGCGAGATCATCCGCGATGGATTCAAGATCGTCATCGCAGGAAGGCCGAACGCCGGCAAATCCAGCCTCATGAATGCCCTGGCGAAGCGTGACGTAGCGATCGTCACTGATATCGCTGGTACAACAAGAGATGTGCTGCAGGTAGATCTGAACGTGGACGGCTACCTTGTGAAGCTCTACGATACCGCAGGCCTTCGCGATACGGACGAAATCGTCGAACGCGAGGGGATTCGGCGCGCAGAGAGAACGATCGCGGAAGCGGACTTGTTGATCTATATCGAGGACCTTTCGGTAGATACCGCAATCGCCGAGAACCTCAATGGCGCAGTGTTAGTGGGCACGAAATGTGATCTGCCTCGTCGAAGTGTGCGAGACTATGACCTCGTGATCTCGACCGCAGATGGGACCGGCCTCGATATGCTTCGAGCCTTGATCGTGCAGCGTCTCAAGGCAAAAGTGCATCCGCACTCGATGGCGATCCCGAGCCGCGCGCGCCATAGGGATTCGCTGACGAAGTCATTGATGGCTCTGCGGGCGTCCTTGTGTGCTCCAAATCGAGGCCTGGATCTGCGGGCAGAGGATCTCCGCGCGGCCGGCGAGGCCTTAGGACGCGTGACAGGACGCGTTGATGTCGAGAACCTGCTTGATGTAATCTTTGGGGAATTCTGTATCGGAAAATGATTCACGTGAAACATCCAAATCGCACCCTGGCGCTTGGTTTCACGTGAAACGCCTTGACTCGCCCGATGACATCGCTCATCACCTGACGATCTCAGGAGCTTGAATATGAACACCTCACGGTTCGATGTCATCGTCATCGGTGGCGGGCATGCGGGATGCGAAGCCGCTGCCGGCGCAGCGCGCCTTGGCGCTAAGACGGCGTTGGTGACCCATCGGCGCGATACCATTGGAATCATGTCGTGCAATCCAGCGATTGGCGGACTTGGTAAGGGCCACCTCGTTCGAGAGATCGATGCCATGGATGGGCTCATGGGTCGGGTTGCCGACGCTGCCGGTATTCAATTCCGGATGCTGAATAGGAAGAAGGGACCAGCTGTTCGCGGCCCGCGCACGCAGGCTGATCGAAAGCTTTATCGACAGGCGATGCTCGCGGAAGTTGAGAGCATCGGGAATCTCACCGTGCTCGAGGGGGATGCCTGCGATCTATCCATAAGGGATGGTCGGGTTGCGGCTGTTGTCATGAAAGATAGCCAGATTCTCTCCTGCACATCGGTCGTCCTGACAACCGGTACTTTCCTACGAGGGCTCATTCATATCGGCGATCAGAAGATACCGGCTGGTCGCGTTGGCGAGGCGCCATCCGTTGGTCTTTCTCAGACACTCTTGAGTTTGGGTCTTCGTCTCGGACGTTTGAAGACCGGTACGCCGGCGCGGCTGGATGGAACGAGCATTGATTGGGAAAGTGTCGGCCGGCAGGGCGCTGATGAAGAGCCCGTCCCTTTCTCATTCATGACTGATCATATCTCAAACCCTCAGATCGAATGCGGCGTCACGCGCACGACCGAGGCAACCCATCGTATCATCGTCGAGAACCTGAAACGCTCGGCAATGTACTCAGGGCAGATCGAAGGGGTTGGACCGCGTTATTGCCCATCAATCGAGGACAAACTCGTCAAGTTTGGCGAGCGCGATGGACATCAGGTGTTTCTTGAGCCGGAAGGCCTCGACGATGACACAGTCTATCCGAACGGCATCTCCACGTCCCTGCCCGCTGAGATACAGAATGCATTCATTCGTACGATTCCCGGTCTCGAACGTGTTCGGATTCTGCAGCCCGGCTATGCAATCGAATACGATCATGTGGATCCGCGCGAATTGAAACCATCCCTTGAAGTTAAAAAAATGCCGGGCCTGTTCCTGGCTGGCCAGATAAATGGGACCACCGGATACGAGGAGGCGGCGGCACAGGGTCTTGTCGCAGGAATCAATGCGGCGCGTTTGGCTGGCGGCCAGGACGAAGTGCGCTTCAGCAGGACCGATTCCTATATCGGGGTGATGATCGATGATCTGACGTCTCGTGGTGTGGCGGAGCCGTACCGTATGTTTACATCTCGTGCCGAGTACCGGTTGTCGCTAAGAGCGGACAATGCGGATATCCGTCTGACGCCTCTGGCAATTCAGATAGGCACGGCCTCTGCAGACCGGCGGGATCGCTTTCAGGCATATTGCGATGCGCTGGATGCGGGTCGCGCCAAACTAACGGCGCTCTCTGTGACGCCAAGCGAAGCAGGCCGCTTTGGTCTCAAGCTGAACCAGGACGGCCAACGACGCTCGGCTTACGATCTCCTGTCCTATCCGGATTATAACCTGGAGCATCTTAAACAGATTTGGCCGGCGCTGGCAGAGATTGGTAACCGCGTGGCTGAAGCCTTGGAGATCGAAGCGAGTTATGCCGTTTACATGCAGCGGCAATCTGCGGATGTCGCTCATGTGAAACGAGATGAGGATCGCCTGATACCGGCCGACTTCGATTTTGACGTGCTTTCTGGCCTATCTAACGAGCTAAAGCAGAAGTTGCGCAGCGTCCGCCCCTACAACCTTGCGCAGGCGACCAAGATTGATGGGATGACGCCTGCTGCCATTTCGCTGCTGCTTGTGCACCTGCGACGCGGCTCTATGGACGTTGCGACATCCGCCTGAAGTTCCTCATTGCAACCCGCGAGAGTCCTACCATGCATCTGAACGGCCGGCGTGTTTCACGTGAAACACAGGAGCGCCTCGAACACTTCGTGGCCCTCTTTCAAAAATGGGCAAGGGCCGTCAACCTGACCGCACCCTCGACGCTAGATGACGCCTGGAACCGGCACATCGCGGACTCTGCCCAGATCTTCCAGCTCCAACCAGCGCCTTTCATCTGGGTCGATCTGGGCAGTGGCGGCGGCTTTCCGGGTGTCGTGACAGCCATTCTGTTGGCGGAGCTCGGCGATGGATGGGTCCATCTAGTCGAGAGTAATCACAAGAAAGCGGCCTTCCTGCGAACAGCTCTTCGTGAGACCGGTGGCAGGGGTTCTATCCACGCCGTTCGAATTGAGGATGCCCCGTCGATCGTCGAAAATTGCGATTTCGTTTCGGCACGGGCACTTGCCGACCTCGGAAAGCTCTTGGCGTATGTTGAGCCGTGGGCACTACGGAATGCAGATCTTCGCGCTTACTTTCATAAAGGCCGGGATTATCGCGCCGAGATTGAGAAAGCGCATGGTGGCTGGGGATTCGATCTGTTAGAACATAAGAGCGCTGTTGGGCAGGATTCCGTTGTCTTGGAAATCTTCAATCTCCAGCGCGTGGCTTAACAGATCGGGCTTTGGCTATGGCTGGCGAACGAAATCGTATAATCACCATTGCAAATCAGAAGGGCGGCGTCGGGAAGACCACGACTGCCATCAACCTCGCCACGGCCCTCGCTGCGATCGGCGAACGGGTCTTGATCGTTGACCTTGATCCGCAAGGCAATGCAAGCACGGGGTTGGGGATTGATCGTAAACATCGCCGGCTATCTTCCTATGATCTTTTGCTGGGTGATTACGGCATCGACGAGGTGTCGCAAGAAACGGCCGTTCCAAACCTTTACATTGTGCCGTCGACAATGGACCTGCTGGGGATCGAGATGGAGATTGCGACCCAGAACGATCGCGTCTTCAAGCTGAAGAAGGCGCTCGCTAGGGAAGAGGCTTTCCGCTTCTCTTATATCCTCGTTGACTGCCCGCCTTCCTTTAATCTCCTCACCATGAACGCTATGGCCGCGGCACATTCCGTGCTTGTGCCATTGCAGTGCGAGTTTTTTGCGTTGGAGGGTCTGAGCCAGCTTCTAGAGACCGTCGATCAAGTTAGGCGCACCGTCAACCCTCGCCTCGATATCCAAGGCATCGTGCTGACGATGTTCGATTCCCGCAACAATCTGGCGCAGCAGGTTGTCAACGATGTTCGCACGCATCTCGGGGAGAAGGTCTACCACACGTTGATTCCACGAAACGTTCGCGTATCAGAGGCGCCATCCTATGGCAAGCCGGCAATCCTGTATGATTTGAAGTGTGCGGGGAGCCAGGCATATCTGCAGTTGGCGTCGGAAGTTATCCAGCGCGAGCGCCAACGTCTCGCGGCTTGATTTGAAGAAGATAATGGCGAGTTAGACATGAACGATGACGTCTCGAAGAGAAGACTTGGTCGCGGCTTGGCTGCATTGATTGGCGAGATGGATCAGCCGATGCCGGTTGATACTGCGAGACCGGGCGTCAGTGCCGATCGGATGGTGCCGATCGAGTTCGTCAGCCGCAACCCACGCAATCCTCGGCGGTTCTTCGATGACGGCGAATTGCATGAACTGGCGAGTTCCATCCGGCAGCACGGTATCGTGCAGCCCGTTGTGGTTCGCACAATGGCGAGCAGCCAGTTCGAGATCATTGCCGGCGAAAGGCGGTGGCGGGCAGCGCAGCTCGCCGGCCTCATTGAGATCCCTGTCATCGTGCGCGACGTCGATGACAAGACGGCTCTCGAGATCGCGATTGTTGAAAACGTTCAGCGCTCGGATCTTAACCCGCTTGAAGAGGCGCTGGGCTACGAGCAGCTCATGGCGGAGTATGGCTACACACAGAACGATCTCGGCGAAATTATCGGTAAAAGCCGGAGTCATGTGGCGAATTCGCTCCGTCTTCTGAAGTTGCCGGAGCCTGTTCGAGACCTCTTGGCGGCTGGCAGCCTCTCGGCTGGCCATGCCCGCGCCTTGGTGCCGACGTCTGACCCGATCGCCCTCGCTCGCACCATTGTATCAAAGGGCATGTCTGTGCGTGACGCTGAGCGTTTGGCCCAGAACGACATCAAGGCTCAGTCCGAGCCGAAGACGCTGGCGCATCAAAAGGATCAGAAGGATTCAGATACGCTCGCCTTGGAACGTACGCTGTCGGATGCACTCGGCCTGGACGTGGCGATTAACCACAAAGCAAGCGGCGGCCAGATAAAAATTTCCTATAAGTCATTGGAACAACTGGAAGAAATCTGCCGACTGCTCGAGCGCCGCTGAGGACGCTGCTATCGACGCGCCGATTGCAGCGTCGTTGAAAGCAGTGTTTGGAGTGCGATGCTATCTTCCAGGGATGCGCGCCTGCGGGTCTGTAGGATTGCGGCCTGCAGACGATTTGCCTCTCGTGCCGCAGCTTCGGCGGACCAGGTGCGTAGCGCTTGCTCAATGATCGGCTTTCGTCGAAAATGCAGATGACGACCCAGTGTCTGCATGACCTGTGCGGCCGGCAACCGTTTTTCTTCCATCTCCGTCTTCATGGCCTCAAGGAGCTGAAATTGCTTCAGGCAGGCCTGAATGACGAGAAACACAGCAGTCTTCGACGATATGATCTTGTGCATCGCGTGCAAGAAGCTGCCGGGATTGCCGCTTAGTATGGCATCGACGGCGTCGTCGACCGAGATCGCGCTGGCGTCGCCTATAATGTCCGTAACATGGTGCTCTTCGATCGTCGATTTACCGCGGCAATAGAGCGCGAGCTTCCGCAACTCGTTGCGAGAGGCAATACGATCCCCACCGATAAGTTCCAGTAAGGCTTGGCGCGCCGCGGGTGTAATGCCAAGGCCAGCGCTGGAGAGTTCGTTATCTATCAGGCTGTTGAGTGCGCGGGTATCGTCCGCATAGCAGGGTATTGCCACGATGTTGCGCGCTGTTTCGGCTCCCTTGCGTAGCAGCGAACCCTTCTTGAGGTCTCCAGCTTCGATGACAATGAAGGTGGCCTCCGGCATGCTCGCTGAAAGAGCCTGCAGGGAATCGACGAGATATTTTTCGTTGGACGCGCCCCGGATCCAGATAAGCTTGTCCCCACCAAAAAGGCCGATCGCGCCGGCCTCGTCCAAAAGACGCCCTTGATCCCGCTGCAAATCTGCAATGTCGAGCTTTATCAGGGAAAAGGGATCGTCAAGCGAAACGCCTGTCTTGGCGGCAAGCAAGGACGCGCGCTCGGAAACAAGGCCGCGATCCGGTCCGTAGACGACGAATAGTCGGTAGTTGCGGGCGGATCGTTCGAGGAAGCCTTCAAATTCGTGCGATTTGATTTCTGCCACGCATCCCTTCCTTAGCGGCCGAGCGCAGCCGCAATATCGGCACCGACGAACTCGGCAGCCTGCCGCGCGGCGCGGTTTTCTGCGTCCCGGATCGCACGCTGCTTGGCAAACTCCTGGGCCGGGAAGTCAAGCAGGGCTGTGGCGTAGCGATTGCCGGCTTTGATGACATGGCCATCCTTCGTCGACTTCAGAGTGTAGTCAACGCTGACGGTCGCGCGGCCGGCCAGTGATTCGTCAGACGACGGCACAAGAAGAGTGCTGATGAGATTCGAGCGAGCGCTAAACTCGACCTCGTACTCCGGGTTCGCGGGCTCGCCAGCGCCGCGCGAAGCGATGAAGATCAGCCGATTGCGGACCTCCTGCCCAACCCGAGAAGTCGCCTCCGAGAAGCCCACGGAAGCGAGTTTACCCGCGACGCCCGAGCTTTCGGAATAGAGAGGGCGAACCTGGCAGGATGCGAAAAAAGCCGTGGATGCAAGGATTGCGGCAATGCCAGCGCCGCGCACCAGCTTAAAAGCGATATCAAACGACAATGTTCACAATCCTTTGCGGAACCACGATGATCTTCTTCGGCGTCTGACCGTTCAGAAGCTTCCTGACGTCATCCAATGCGAGTACAGCCTGGGTAACAGCATTCTGATCTGCGTCGCGGGAAATTGTCAATTCGGCGCGCTTCTTGCCGTTGATCTGAACCGGCAAAACCACATCGTTTTCAACCACTAGGGCCTCGTCATAGTGCGGCCAGTCCGTCCGCGCCAGCAATGCGCTGTTGCCCAGCGCTGTCCAGCACTCCTCCGCCAAATGCGGCGTCATCGGCGCGACCATTTGGATAAGGATTTCTGCAGCGTCACGCACGGCAGCGCGATACGCCAGATCGCCCTCGCCCGCGGCAACCGTGGTCAGCGGCGAGGCGAGTGCATTGACGAGTTCATAAATCCGCGCGACAGCCTTGTTGAACCATAGGCGGTCATAGTCATTCTGGACGGCTTTCAGCGTCTTGTGCGCAACCTGCGAAATAGCCTGAGCCTCGCCGTTCTTAGCCGGCATCGGCGTGACATCCTTGAGGGTATCCGCCGCCTCGGCAATCAAGCGCCACAGCCGCTGCGTAAACCGGTGCGCGCCCTCGACTCCCGCTTCCGACCAGATGACGTCACGTTCCGGCGGTGAATCCGAAAGCACGAAGAAGCGGGCAGTGTCTGCGCCGTAAGATGCGATGATATCGTCCGGATCGACGACATTCTTCTTCGACTTCGACATCTTCTCGATCGATCCGATGGCGACTTCTTCGTCATCGGACAGGAGATAGGCGCGGCGTTTTCCATCCAGTTCCTCGATCCGAATGTCTGCCGGCGCGACCCATTCCCGGCTCATTCCAGAGCCGCGGCTGTACGTCTCGTGAACAACCATCCCCTGCGTGAAGAGACCTTTGAAGGGCTCCGTCGCGTCGACATGGCCTGTTTCGCGCATCGCCCGGGTGAAAAAGCGGGAATAGAGCAGATGCAGGATCGCGTGCTCAATGCCGCCGATGTACTGATCGACCGGCAGCCACCGATTGGCAGCGCTCGGATCGGTCGGCTTATCCTCCCACGGCGCCGTAAAGCGCGTGAAGTACCAGCTCGAATCGACAAAAGTGTCCATCGTATCGGTTTCACGTCGTGCCTCCTTGCCGCATTGCGGACAGGCAACATGCCGCCATGTCGGATGACGATCGAGCGGATTGCCGGGCTGATCGAAGGTTACGTCCTCCGGCAGCTTCACCGGCAGGTCCTTCTTCGGGACTGGAACGACGCCGCAGTCATCGCAGTGGATCACCGGTATCGGGCAGCCCCAGTAGCGCTGGCGCGAGATGCCCCAATCACGCAAGCGGAAGTTAACCTGGCGCTCGCCCTGGGGAGCATTGCCAAGCGGCATCGATGACAGCAGGTCCGCGACAAGCTCGAATGCCTCGCTGGTGGTCTTGCCGTCGAGGAAGCGCGAGTTGATCATCACGCCGTCGCCGTCATAGGCAACATCGCCAACGCTGAACGTCGCAGCGTCGCCATCTGCCGGCATGACAACCGGAACGACGGGCAGACCGTACTTGCGTGCGAAATCGAGGTCGCGCTGATCGCCTGACGGGCAGCCAAAAATCGCGCCAGTCCCGTAGTCCATAAGGACGAAGTTCGCGATGTAGACAGGCAGTTCCCACGAAGGATCAAGCGGATGCTTTACCCGTATGCCGGTGTCGATGCCTTTCTTCTCCGCGGTTTCCAGCGCCGCGAGCGACGTGCCGGCACGACGGCATTCTTCGCAGAAAGCATCGATGGTCGGATTGTTGGCCGCGGCATCCTTCGCCAGCGGATGGTCGGCTGCGATCGCCAGGAACGAGGCGCCAAACAGCGTGTCCGGGCGCGTCGTATAGACCGTAATTTCGGTTTCCCCGGCCGGAGCTGCCTCTTCAACAATCTCCCAGCGCAGCATCATGCCTTCGGAGCGGCCGATCCAGTTCTTCTGCATCAGTCGGACCTTCTCAGGCCACTGGTCAAGGGTGTCCAACGCCTCGAGCAAGTCCTGGCTGAAGTCGGTGATCTTGAAGAACCACTGCGTCAATTCGCGTTGCTCGACGAGTGCGCCCGAACGCCAGCCACGTCCGTCGATAACCTGTTCGTTGGCCAGCACCGTATTGTCGACCGGATCCCAGTTCACCTTCGACTGCTTGCGGTAGACGAGCCCCTTCTCGAGGAAATCCAGGAAAAGATGCTGTTGGTGCTGGTAGTAGGTGACATCGCAGGTCGCGAACTCGCGGCTCCAATCCAGTGAGAGGCCCATCGCCTTCAACTGGGACTTCATCGACGCGATATTCTGGTAGGTCCAGGAAGCCGGATGTACACCGCGCTCCATTGCTGCATTCTCGGCCGGCATGCCAAAGGCGTCCCACCCCATGGGATGCAGCACGTTATAGCCACGGGCGCGCTTGTAGCGGGCGACGACGTCACCCATCGCGTAGTTTCGCACATGGCCCATGTGGATGCGACCGGATGGATACGGAAACATTTCGAGGACGTAATACTTGTCGCGCGGATCGCTGTTATCGGTCTCGAAGACCTTCGCCTCGTTCCATTTCTGCTGCCAGCGAGGTTCAGCATCGCGCGGGTTATAACGTTCGGTAGCCATGGTATTCGTATTTCCGAAAAATCAGGGGAAGTTGGTGGTGACCTTCACCATGAAACCACCGTAGCGTCAAGTTTTACGGGCACAGCAAGCGTCCGATCGCGGTCTACTGGCCACGATTTCAGACGTGTGGGCCTTGGCAAGCACAGCCCGGGCGTTTAGTGCATTGCAATCTTCTCATGCGGTCATGTCGAGGCGAGTGATGGAACTTGAAGAGCGATTGAACGATGTGCGCTCGCGTATCGCTGCAGCCGAGCAGCAGGGCGGGCGATCGGCGGGTTCGGTTCAGCTTGTCGCCGTCTCAAAGACATTCGACGCAGACGCAATCGGTGCAGCGCTTCGGGCCGGCCAACGGATCTTTGGCGAAAACAGGGTTCAGGAAAGCCAGCTAAAATGGCCCGATCTGAAATCCGAAAGGCCTGGCATCGAACTTCATCTCATCGGCCCACTGCAGTCAAACAAGGCGGCAGAGGCAGTCGCGCTATTTGATGTCATTGAAACCATCGATCGAGAGAAGATCGCCCGTGTGCTGGCGGACGAGATGAGGCGTCAAACGAAGGATCCTCGCCTCTATGTCCAGGTCAATACGGGGCTTGAGCCGCAGAAGGCCGGCATCGCGCCGAATGACGTCGCGGTGTTTGTCGCTTTCTGTCGCGACGAACTCGGCCTCGCCATCGAGGGATTGATGTGCATCCCGCCGGCAGAGGAAAATCCCGGCCCACATTTCGCGTTGCTTGCCAAGCTCGCAAAGGTTTGCGGCGTCGAGAAACTGTCGATGGGAATGTCCGGGGATTATGAAACGGCCATCGCTTTCGGGGCAACCAGCGTTCGCGTAGGCTCTGCGATCTTCGGCGCCCGCTGATACGCTGCTTTCGTCGGGCTTCCTCTCCAGGCCTAGCTTTCCTAGATTGATAAGGACAAGTTGGATGTTCTGGGGAGGAGAAAATGCACGGAAACTATCGCCAGACCTATGCCAGATGGAAAAGCGATCCAGAGGCATTCTGGCGCGAGGCGGCGGCGGAAATCAGCTGGTTCAAACAACCGGAGCGGACTTTCTCACCAGAGGATGGCCCATACGGCCGTTGGTTCCTTGGGGGCGAAACCAACACCTGCTTCAATTGCCTTGACCGCCATGTCCGGGCCGGCCGCGGCGACGATACCGCATTTATCTACGATAGCCCGGTTAGCGGTGCGAAGGCTGCATTTAGCTATGGCGAAGTCCTTGCCGAAGTGAGCGCCATTGCAGCGACGCTGCGACAACGTGGGATCGCGAAGGGCGACCGCGTCATCATTTATATGCCAATGGTGCCGCAAGCCATCTTTTCAATGCTTGCCTGCGCCCGTATCGGCGCGGTTCATTCCGTGGTGTTCGGCGGCTTTGCGGCAAACGAGCTCGCCGCACGCATCGACGATTCGGGAGCGAAACTGATCCTCACGGCAAGTTGCGGGCTCGAACCGGGACGTGTCGTTCCATACAAGCCGCTGGTCGATCAGGCGATTTCAATCGCCAAGTCGAAGCCTGCCCATTGTCTTGTGTTGCAGAGGCCGCAGCTTGCGGCTGAGCTGATCGATGGTCGCGACGAGGATTTCGAAACTGCCGTTGCGAGAAATCGCGGCGTTACTATTGAATGCACCCCCGTCAGTGCAATGGACGAACTCTATATTCTCTACACATCCGGGACGACGGGTCAGCCGAAAGGCGTCGTGCGCGACAATGGCGGTCACATGGTCGCCCTCGCCTGGTCAATGGCCAACATCTTCGGCGTCAAGCAAGGTGAAGTGTTCTGGGCAGCTTCCGATATAGGTTGGGTCGTCGGCCATTCCTACGTCGTCTATGCACCGCTTTTAGTAGGCGCTACCAGCGTGATTTTTGAGGGAAAGCCGGTTGGCACGCCGGATGCCGGCGTCTTCTGGCGCATCGCCTCAGAGCACGATGTCCGCGTTCTTTTCACCGCACCCACTGCTTTCCGCGCCATTCGCCGCGAAGACAGCGATGGTATTCACATCAAGGCCTATGCGATGCCGAATTTCCGTGCCCTGTTCCTGGCGGGAGAGCGTGCGGATCCGGAGACACTGAAATGGGCCGAGCGAATGCTAGACGTTCCGGTGATCGATCATTGGTGGCAAACGGAAACCGGATGGCCGATGGTGGCGAACCCGCTCGGTCTTGAGGTCTTGCCGGTGAAGCATGGCTCACCATCGGTGGCCATGCCCGGTTATGCTATCCGCGTGCTTGATGATGCCGGCCACTCCGTTGCGTCGGGGACGCTTGGGAATATCGTTGTCAAGCTTCCCCTGCCCCCCGGTTGCCTCCCCACGTTGTGGAATGCTGATGAGCGTTTCCGTTCGGCCTATCTGGCAGAGTTTCCTGGCTACTACAAAACTGCTGACGCCGGCTATATCGACGAAGATGGCTATCTCTTCATCATGTCGCGCACCGACGACATCATCAACTGCGCTGGTCATCGACTGTCGACGGGGGCAATGGAGGAGGCTTGCGCTACGCATCCAGATGTTGCCGAATGCGCGGTTGTCGGAATTGTTGATCCGCTGAAGGGCCAGGTACCTTGTGGCTTTCTCGTCCTGAAGAAAAATGTTTCACGGGAAACATCGGCGATCGAATCGGAAGTCGTGACGCTGATCCGCGACGCGATCGGCCCGGTCGCCGCATTCAAGACCGCAATAATCGTCGACCGCCTTCCGAAGACCCGCTCCGGCAAGATATTGCGCGGCACGATCCAGAAGATCGCCGACGGCGTGCCGTGGAAAATGCCAGCGACGATCGACGATCCCACTATTCTCGAGGAGATAGCCGAAGCGCTACGCAAGCGTGGGTTCGGTTCCCTACCGATGTAGGCGCAAAAGAAAAGGCCCCGCTTACGCAGGGCCTTGTGTGTCGATCATCAAAGAGGATCAATACTGATCGTCTTCGTCCTCGTCTTTCGGAGAAGATTTCAGAGACTTGAGCTTTGCGAAGACGGCATCGGCATCGATTTCCTTCTCCTCTTCCCGCTCATTCGGCGTCAGGCGCTCTGTCTCGTGCGCCGACTGCAGGGTTGCACCAAGCTCGGCGGCGGTCGGCAGCGGACGGCCCTTCGCCGCCTTCTCGACTTCCATGTCGAGGTCGATCTGGCTGCAAAGACCGAGTGTTACCGGGTCCATCGGCGCGAGATTCGCAGAGTTCCAGTGAGTGCGTTCGCGAATCTGCTCGATCGTCGACTTCGTGGTGCCAACCAGGCGAGAAATCTGAGCATCCTTCAGTTCCGGATGATTGCGCACCAGCCAGAGAATGGCGTTCGGACGATCCTGGCGCTTGGAAACCGGCGTGTAGCGCGGGCCGCGGCGCTTGGATTCGGGTACGCGAACCTTGGGCTCGGAGAGCTTCAGCTTGTGCGCCGGGTTTTTTTCAGCGCGGGCGATTTCGTCGCGCGAAAGCTGACCGGTCGCAATCGGATCGAGACCTTTGATGCCCTGCGCGGCTTCGCCGTCGGCAATTGCCTTCACTTCGAGCGGATGCAGTCTGCAGAACTGAGCGATCTGGTCGAAAGACAGGGCTGTGTTGTCGACGAGCCAGATGGCAGTCGCCTTCGGCATGAGCAATTGTTGAGCCATGGATATAGTCCTTCTGTCGTCCGCGCCGGTGTCGCGGTCCGTGGATTGTCACCACTATGTCCGGGAAATATGGCGCTATATAACCGCAGTGACGCAGAATTGCAATTGATCACGAATGAAATGACCTTTGTCTAATTGCCGGGCAAATGTGACCTGCTATGAATGCCCACAGCCAGTCCGGGCTGCTTCGCTTTTTGGTCGCCCGGTGTCCGAGTGAGGAGGAATTCCATGACCGAAAAGATCTACCCGGTGCAAAAGCCGGTGAAGAACCATGCGCTTATCGATAAGGCCAAGTACGAGCAATGGTACGAGGAAAGCGTCGAGAACCCCGACAAGTTCTGGGGCAAGCATGGCAAGCGGATCGACTGGTTCAAGCCCTACACGAAGGTCAAGAACACGTCTTTCACCGGTCGGGTCTCGATCAAGTGGTTCGAGGACGGGCAGACGAACGTTTCGTACAACTGTATTGACCGGCACCTGAAGACCAACGGCAATCAGGTGGCTATCATCTTCGAGGGCGACAATCCCTACGTCGACAAGAAGATCACCTACAACGAGCTCTATGAGCATGTTTGCCGCATGGCGAACGTCATGAAGAAGCATGGCGTCAAGAAGGGTGATCGCGTCACCATCTATATGCCGATGATTCCTGAGGCGGCCTATGCGATGCTCGCATGCGCCCGCATTGGGGCGGTCCATTCAGTCGTGTTCGGCGGTTTCTCGCCGGAAGCACTGGCCGGCCGTATCGTTGATTGCGAATCCACTTTCGTGATCACCTGCGATGAAGGGGTGCGTGGTGGCAAGCCGGTGCCGCTGAAAGACAATACCGATACGGCAATTCATATCGCCGCTCGGCAGCATGTCATCGTCGACAAGGTTCTTGTGGTACGCCGCACGGGCGGCAAGACCGGCTGGGCGCCGGGCCGCGACCTCTGGTACCATCAGGAAACCGCTACGGTTAAGCCGGAGTGCCCAGCGGTGAAGATGAAGGCGGAGGATCCGCTGTTCATCCTCTACACCTCCGGCTCCACCGGAAAGCCAAAAGGTGTCTTGCATACGACGGGTGGCTACCTCGTCTATGCGGCAATGACCCATGAATATGTGTTCGACTACCACCCCGGTGATATCTACTGGTGCACCGCCGACGTAGGCTGGGTGACCGGACATTCCTACATCGTCTACGGTCCGCTTGCGAACTGTGCGACGACGCTTATGTTCGAAGGCGTGCCGAATTTTCCCGATCAGGGCCGATTCTGGGAGGTCATCGACAAGCACAAGGTCAATATCTTCTACACTGCGCCGACGGCGATTCGCTCGCTGATGGGCGCCGGCGACCATTTCGTTACGCGCTCGTCGCGCTCAAGCCTGCGCCTACTCGGAACGGTTGGCGAGCCGATCAACCCAGAAGCCTGGGAATGGTACTACAATGTGGTTGGCGACAAGCGCTGCCCGGTGATCGATACGTGGTGGCAGACGGAAACCGGCGGCCACATGATTACACCGCTGCCAGGCGCGACCGACTTGAAGCCAGGCTCGGCGACATTCCCATTCTTCGGCGTCAAGCCGCAGCTCGTCGACAATGAAGGCAAGGTGCTGGAGGGTGCCGCCGACGGGAACCTCTGCATTACCGACAGCTGGCCGGGGCAGATGCGTACTGTCTATGGCGACCACGAGCGCTTCATCCAGACCTACTTCTCGACCTACAAAGGCAAGTATTTTACTGGCGATGGCTGCCGACGGGATGAGGACGGCTACTACTGGATCACCGGTCGCGTTGATGACGTGCTGAACGTGTCGGGTCACCGCCTGGGCACCGCCGAGGTCGAATCGGCACTCGTTTCGCACAATCTTGTCTCGGAAGCGGCTGTCGTCGGCTATCCTCACCCGATCAAGGGCCAGGGCATCTATTGCTACGTCACCCTCATGGCCGGCAATGAAGGTTCGGACGATTTGCGCCAGCAACTGGTCAAGCACGTTCGCAGCGAAATCGGCCCAATCGCCGCTCCTGACAAGATACAGTTCGCGCCGGGGCTTCCGAAGACCCGTTCGGGCAAGATCATGCGCCGTATCCTGCGGAAGATCGCCGAGGACGACTTCGGCTCTCTGGGCGATACTTCGACGCTTGCCGATCCGGCTGTTGTCGACGACCTGATTGCCAACCGCCAGAACAAGGCGACAGCCTAAACAAAGGGCCGCTCCGAGCGATCGGGGCGGCATTCTCTTCGGGACAGATTTCTCGCGGCTTTCGGCCGCCGTTGTTGAGCTTTACGATCCCTTCCTCTCAGAGATCCTGAGCCGGATTCCTGCCATCCGAAAGGGTGACATTTGCCAAGCATACGGCCGAAATTCTTGCGTAAGCCGGATCTCGGGTGATCTGGATGTCACGGTTTCCAGTGCGTGGCGAGCATCGATCCCCGCGCGCCTTATTTCGGCGCATCTGGAGTGCATCTTCGGCGCGTCGATGCCGCGAATCCGCACGTTGCTGCGGCCTAGGTCGCTTCGACCAGCAGCGTGTCGCCACCGATCGCCCTCAGGGTCGCGGCCGACACAGGCCCTTCAATTTCGTCTCGCGCCCCAGACGTGACCGGAATCACAATAAAGGCCAATGCGACAAGGGAGCAATCCTTCCCATGAAGGGTATAAATTCCGACCAATAAGGACCGCGAATAGGAATATTTACTTAGAAATCGATCGCTCTGCCGTTGATTTCCCAGTCCCCGAAGCGGGAAGGATCTGCACCGCCGCGGCCACCTGTCTCCGGCGGCATTTCTACCGGCTTCTCGTTTCGGCGACGCTCTTCAGCCTCGGCAAGCGCGCGCTTGGCAGCCGGCGAGAGCAACTTGTGGGGAGCCTCGGCGGCTTCAGTCGCCATGGTTTCGTTGTTATCATTATCCGCTGCCTGCATCCCGCGATTCCGCCCGAAAAACATTGAAAATGGCTGGTGAATGACCAAATCATAGTGCGCCGGCGCCGCAATTGAAACCCTGTTGCCTTGTGCGGTCTGCTTAGGGGTATTTTGGAGATAGCGATGAACCTCGTCCGTACAGCCATGTTGCTCGCCTTCATGACCGCTTTGTTCATGGCCGTCGGCTTTCTGATTGGCGGGCGCGGCGGCATGATGATTGCGTTCGTGATCGCCGCTGGCATGAACTTCTTTTCCTACTGGAATTCCGACCGCATGGTGCTTTCGGCCTATCACGCGCAGGAGATAGACGAGCGCAATGCGCCGGAGTTCTTCGCAATCATAAGGGATCTGGCGCGTAGTGCCGGCCTCCCCATGCCGAAGGTCTATCTTTACGACAGCGCGCAACCAAACGCTTTCGCGACGGGTCGCAATCCTGAGAACGCTGCCGTTGCTGCCTCCACCGGCTTATTGAGCGCGCTGACACCGGAAGAGGTCGCCGGCGTCATGGCGCATGAGCTCGCCCACGTGCAAAACCGCGATACCTTGACGATGACCATCACGGCGACGCTCGCCGGCGCGATCTCCATGCTGGGCAATTTTGCGTTCTTTTTCAGTGGCAACCGGGAAAACAACAACAATCCGCTCGGTTTCATCGGAGTGTTGCTGGCGATGATTGTCGCGCCGCTTGCCGCGATGATCGTTCAGATGGCCATCAGCCGGACGCGCGAATACTCGGCCGATCGCCGTGGCGCGGAGATTTGCGGCAATCCGCTTTGGCTTGCTTCGGCACTTGGCAAGATCGCGCGGAGCGCGTCGCATGTGCCGAACTACGATGCCGAGCGCAACCCGGCAACCGCCCATATGTTCATCGTCAATCCGCTGACCGGCGCCGGCATGGATAACCTGTTCTCCACACACCCGAACACGGAAAACCGGATTGCGGCGCTGCAGGAAATGGCACGCAGCGGGATGAATGTCTCGACGCCGCCGGCTCGCGCTGATAATCCGATGCGCAAATCGCGTTCGGTTCCGGATACCGGTCTTGATCGCGGTGGTTCCCAACCGCCGAAAGGTCCGTGGTCTTGAATTCAGACGGCAAGAAGAAGCCATTTCGTAAGCCAAAGCCTTCCAGCGCGGGGCCTGTCCTTGGGCCGGTAAAACCTGGATTGCAGGTTCGTGCCGCTGCGGCCAAGATCCTGGCAGCGGTCGTTGACCGGAAGCTCGCGCTTGACGGCGCGCTGGACAATGAGCATGGCAATCCGGCTTACAAGGCTCTCAACGAGGGTGACCGCGCACTGGTGCGCGCCATTCTCAATGCGACGTTGCGGCATTTGCCACGCATAGATGCCGCGATTTCCCGCCTGCTTGAATCGCCGCTTCCCGAAGGCGCGCGGGCATTGCATCATGTTCTCGCGGTTGCCGCGGCGCAGATCCTCTACCTCGATGTGCCGGATCATGCCGCGGTCGATCTCGCGGTCGAGCAATCAAATCAAGACCCGCGCAATCGTCGCTTTGCCAAGTTGGTAAACGCTGTCCTACGCCGTCTTGGCCGCGAGAAAGAGGAGGTCCTCGCCGAGATCAGCAACATTCCGGTGATGCCGGAATGGTTTCTTCAAAGGCTCGAAAAAGCCTACGGCAAGGAGAAGGCACAGTCGATTTCTGAAGCGCAACTCGAGCCGGCAGCGATCGATCTCACTGTCAAGGCCGATGCGCAAAGCTGGGCGGAACGTTTGGGTGGTTTTGCGCTGCCGACCGGTGGTGTGCGGCTGGCCGCCTTCGAGGGCGGTATTCCCTCCCTCGAGGGATTTGCGGAGGGCGCATGGTGGGTTCAGGACGCAGCCGCCAGTATCCCCGCTCAACTCTTTGGTGACCTGACAGGGAAACGCGTTGCCGATCTATGTGCGGCCCCTGGCGGAAAGACGGCCCAACTGGTGTTCGCTGGCGGCGACGTCACGGCGGTCGAGCAATCCGAAAACCGTATCAAGCGTTTGCGAGCCAATCTCGATCGGCTAGGACTGAGTGCCGAAACGGTCGCTAGCGACCTGACGAAGTACGAGCCAGCGGAGCTTTTTGACGCGATACTACTGGATGCGCCCTGCTCATCGACGGGGACGACGCGCCGGCATCCGGATGTGCTCTGGGCCAAGGGACCGGCAGACATAGCGAAACTTGCAGTGCTTCAGGAGCGCCTGCTGCGCCACGCACTCACCTTGCTGAAGCCGGGTGGCACAATCGTCTTTTCCAATTGCTCGCTTGATCCCACCGAGGGAGAAGAGGTCGCAGCCCGCGTCCTTTCGGATACACCGATGGTCGAGCGAGTTGCAATTGATGCCAAGCGTTGGCCGGGGCTCGAGTCTGCTATCAGTCCCCTCGGCGAATTCCGCACGACACCTGACATGCTGGACGTTCCCTCCGGTTTTGCGGGTGGTCTCGATGGCTTCTACGCCGTCGTCATGCGCCGTGTTGCCTGATTGAAAGGCAACTGGCATAGTTGAGCACCTGTCATAATTTGATACGTACGTGTCACTGATTCCGGGCTTATTCACTTATTCTTAACGACGCGGGTCAATAGACGATAGATATGTGGTCCGGGTTCTCGACTCTTTACGTGGGAGAGGCTTGGCGGCGCACCCTGTGCCGCGGAGCAATCCTGCGGCTGCGTCTCTTCCGCCATACGATTCACGCTCCGGAGCGCTTAATCGTCGCCCCCACCGACCTGCGTGCGGTTGATCCGCATGTGGCCGAAGAGATTTTGAACGGCCGCTTCCCGCTTGCCGGACGCCTTCTCGAAACAGGCGGCAAGTCGCCTTTCAATTTCAGCCTTCCGTCCCGATCCTTCGCGCTACGACTTCACAGCTTCGGCTGGCTTCGCCACATGCGGACCAAGAAGAGTGACCTTCACTCGAGCGTTGCCCGCTCCATCGTCAACAACTGGCTATCGCTGCATGGCGGCCGCATCGAAGGTATTGCCTGGGAGATCGATGTTACAGCGCAGCGCGTGATTGCCTGGCTCTCGCATTCTCCCGTTGTTCTTCACAATGCCGATCGCGGCTTCTATCGCCGCTTCTTGCGGTCACTCGCCTTTCAAGTCCGCTTTCTACGGCGAATTGCAAAGTACGCACCGCCCGGAGAGGTTCGCTTCCGGTTGCGGATTGCCCTCGCGATGGCCTCCATTGCAATGCCGACACGCGCAGGTGCGCTCCGACGCGCGGCTGAAGCATTGGACCACGAGTTCGACAGCCAGATTCTGCCTGACGGAGGCCATGTCTCGCGCAATCCGCGAACCGGGTTGGAGCTGCTCCTCGATCTCCTTCCGCTGAGGCAAACTTACGTCAATCTGGGCCATGACCTGCCGCAGAAGCTGATCTCCGGTATCGATCGGATGTATCCGGCTCTGCGCTTCTTCAGGCATCAGGATGGCGATCTCGCGCTTTTCAATGGCGCGACGTCGACTCTCGCGACGGAACTGATGTCGTTGCTGCGCTATGACGAGACCGCGGGCGATCCCTTCAAGGCGATGCCCCATTCGCGCTATCAGCGGCTGGCCGCGGGAAGAACAGTGGTCATTGCTGATACCGGTTTGCCGCCTGCTGGAAATTTGTCCCGCACGGCGCATGCGGGTTGCCTGTCGTTTGAGATGTCCTCCGGGCGTCACCGCTTTATCGTCAATTCGGGATCGCCGAAATTTGCCGGCCGGCGTTACGTTCAGATTGCTCGAACGACTGCTGCGCATAGCACCGTGACGGTTAATGACACGTCGTCCAGCCGTTTTGCACCGTCCGACTTCATCGCGAATGTGATCACCGATGGCGTGAAGACTGTGAGTGTCGATCGCGCGCTCGCAGATGATGGACGCGACGTGATCAAGGCGAGCCACGACGGCTACCTCAACGCCTTTGGCGTTCTGCATGAGCGAGAGCTGACCCTGAACGCCACGGGATTGATCGTTACCGGCTGTGATCGGCTTGTCGCGCCGGAAGGCAAGGTCGATGACGCCGTGCGTGCCGTGGCGCGTTTCCATGCCCACCCCTCGATCAACCTGAAGCCGCTCGACAAAGAGTCGGTGATGATGACGGCACCCGATGGCGAAACATGGCTGTTCTCGTCGCCCGGCAACGAGGTGTTGATCGGCGAGGACGTCTTCTTCGCGGACGCCTCGGGTATCTGCGGATCCGATCTGATGGAGATCGCCTTCTCCTACCCTGACCGGCCGGAAATACGCTGGTTTTTATCACGCAAGAGCTAGTGACTGTTTTCGCGGACGCAAAGCTGTGCTAACGCGGCGCCATCATCTTCTTATCCCTCGCCGGATATCTCCTGAAGACCAAATGGAGAAGCCTCATGGCCGTTGTTTCCAAGAAAATCCCCGCACCCGACAAAGTCGACGTCAGGACCGCATTGCTTTCGGTATCTGATAAGACCGGTATCGTCGAGCTCGCGCGCGCACTTGCCGATAAGGGTGTTCGCCTCCTGTCGACCGGGGGCACTCATAAGGCAATTGCAGCGGCCGGACTTGCGGTGACCGATGTCTCCGACGTCACAGGTTTTCCTGAGATCATGGACGGTCGCGTCAAGACGTTGCATCCGAAAGTGCACGGCGGCCTGCTTGCCATCCGCGATGATGCGGAACACCAAGCGGCGATGAAGGCGCACGGCATCGAGGGTATCGATCTCGTCGTCATCAATCTTTATCCGTTCGAGGACGTCCGTGCCGCCGGCGGTGACTACCCGACGACCGTCGAGAATATCGATATCGGCGGTCCGGCGATGATCCGCGCGTCGGCCAAGAACCACGCCTATGTCACCATCCTCACTGACCCAGCGGACTATCCCGAACTGCTCGAGCAGCTCACTTCCGGTGGCGGCCAGACCGTGTATGGGTTCCGCCAGCAGATGGCTGCCAGGGCCTTCGCTCGCACCGCGGCCTATGACGCAATGATCTCCAACTGGTTTGCCGAGGCGCTGTCGATCGACACGCCGAGACACCGCGTCGTTGGCGGCGTCCTCAAGGAAGAGATGCGCTACGGCGAGAATCCGCACCAGAAGGCGGCATTCTATGTTACGGGCGAGCGCCGCGCCGGCGTTGCCACGGCGTCACTGCTTCAGGGCAAGCAGCTCTCCTACAACAACATCAACGACACTGATGCGGCTTACGAGCTTGTCGCAGAGTTCCTGCCGGAGAAAACCGCGGCCTGCGCGATCATCAAGCATGCAAACCCCTGCGGCGTGGCGACGGCTTCGGGCCTGCTTGAGGCGTACAAGCGCGCGCTTGCCTGCGATTCCGTCTCTGCCTTCGGCGGCATAATCGCCCTTAACCGGACGCTTGACGCGGAAACGGCGGAAGAGATCATCAAGCTCTTTACCGAGGTCATCATCGCGCCCGATGTGACTGAGGAGGCAAAGGCCATCGTCGCGCGCAAGGCAAACCTCCGCCTGCTTACGGCAGGTGGCCTCCCGGATCCGCGGCTTGCCGGCCTCACGGCGAAAACCGTCTCCGGCGGCTTGCTCGTGCAGAGCCGCGACAATGGCATGGTCGAGGACCTGGAGCTGAAGGTGGTCACCAAGCGGGCACCGACACAGCAGGAACTCGAAGACATGACGTTTGCCTTCAAAGTGGCCAAGCATGTCAAGTCGAACGCCGTGGTCTATGCGAAGGACGGGCAGACGGCTGGCATTGGGGCAGGCCAGATGAGCCGGGTGGATTCTGCGCGCATCGCCGGCTTGAAAGCCGAGGAAGCGGCGAGGGCCCTTGGCCTCGCAGAGCCGCTGACGCGCGGTTCGGCCGTTGCCTCGGAGGCATTCCTGCCCTTCGCCGATGGTTTGCTGTCAATGATTGCGGCTGGTGCGACGGCGGTCATCCAGCCCGGCGGGTCGATGCGCGACCAGGAAGTGATCGACGCTGCCAATGAGCACAATGTCGCGATGGTCTTTACCGGAATGCGGCACTTCCGCCACTGAGCGGTAGCCCTGCCGTTACGCCCTGTCTGCAGGATAGGGCGTTCGGACAAGCAGGACGAGCCCTGCGGCCAGGAAGAGCACAAGCGTTGCCATTCCGAGCCGCGACGAGCCAGTCATGTAGGTCACGGCGGAAAACAACAGCGTCGCCATGAAGCTCGTGGCGCGTCCCGAAAGCGCATAGATGCCGAAATAGCGGCCCGCCTCGTTCAGGCTTACGCTCCGCGCGAGGTAGGACCTCGATGAAGCCTGCACCGGGCCGAACGCAAGGCCGATCAGCAGGCCGTAGGCAATGTACGCTTTCTCGGCCGCCGTCCCGAAGAGGCCGCCGGAATCGACGGTTGGCAGCTCGAAAAAGCCGAAGAGTGTGTATCCCGGCCCCGTCGACACAATGCCAATAGTCGCGAGCAGCAACATCGTCAAGCTGATGATGATCGTCGATTTGGAGCCAATGTGCCGGTCCACCCGACCTGCAATGATGCAGCCGAAAATCGCAACGATGTTAAGAATAATTCCGTAGATCCCGATCTCGATCGTCGCCCAACCGAACATTCCGGCGGCAAACGCTCCACCGAGTATCAGCAGTCCGTTGACGCCGTCCTGATAGATCATTCGTGCTATCAGGAAGTGAAGGATGCCTCGGCGGTGCCTTAGCTCGCCAAGCGTGTTTTTCAGCTCGGCAAGGCCAGTACGGACGGCGGTGCCGAACGGAAGGCCCTTGCTTGTGTCGGGCGTGAAAAAGAACATCGGAAGAATAAAGATCAGGTACCAGACGGCCGAGATCGGCCCGGTGATGCGGGCATCCTCGCCCTGGTGTGGATCGAGACCAAACAAGGGCTCGAGACCGAGAATCGTTTTGCCGGATTCGAGACTTCCCGCAAGCAGGACCACCACGGCGATCAGGACGATCATCCCGCCAAGATAACCGAGACCCCAGGCCGTATTGGATAGTTTGCCGACCTCGTCCTTGCTGACAAGCCGCGGCATCATGGAGTCGTTGAAGACGATCGAGAACTCGGCTGCGATCGACGCCAGGATCATGAAGGTTACTGGGTAGACCAGCGGCGAACCCGGTGCCGCAAACCAGAGGCCGAAGAGGCTTGCAATCTTGATGACGGCAAAGAAAGCGATCCACGGCTTTCGCGCGCCGGACTGGTCGGCGATCGATCCGAGGACGGGCGATAAAATGGCGATGATCACCGAGGAGATCGTCGCCATGTTGCTCCACATCGCCTGGGCGGAGACCGGATCGACCGTCAGGCGTGACACGAAGTAAGGGCCGAAGATGAACGTTGTCACGACTGTGAAGAACGGCTGGGCCGCCCAGTCAAAGAGCATCCAGCCCCAGATGCCCTTTTCCGATGCCCTAGCCGGCTGAGTTCCCGTCCAGTCGATGCGATTCACAATCCGCTCCTGATTCCGAGCGGAACTGTGTCACCTCGTCCCGTCGCGCGCAAGGTCGGTCAACAGACCCGCGGCGACAGTGATCCGGGCAAGATTCGGATCGCCGCTCTCGCTCAACCCGGATAGTTCTTCTGCAATCCGGTTGATCCTGACGCGATCGCCGGCATGCCAAGCCTGGACCGGAAGCTTGTCCTTCCCATGGTTGGCAAGTGCCGAAATGACGATATCACGTCTCGCACTGGCGATCTGGTCGATACTGCGTGCCAGCGCCAGGTTCTCGTAATGGTCGGCTGTGATGATCCGCGATCCGGCGGCGAGCAACCGTCCGATCCGGAAGGTCTGGGAGACGGCAAAATAGCTTTCCGCGGCGCGAGCCAGCGGTTCGCCCGTGCGTTCGGCGATCTGCATGATCTCGGGCACGAGCGCAAAGCCGAGCAGCCCTGAGATCTCGGCGGCCAGCTTATCGGGCACGCCGGCGTCGCGATATTCCTGCTGGCGCGCCTCGAGCTCTGGCACCGTCTGGTTGGCGAAAATCGGCTTGAGCTTCTTCAGGGCAGTCTGAAGTCCTTCGATCGTTGCGGCCATATCGCCCTTGGCCATCTGTGTCTTCAGAAGGAGGCGCGTCAGCAGCGTGAACGTGTGGCTGATTTCCTCGTAGATGCGGTTCTGCATCTGGCCGCCAATCTTGCCGTCCAATGCATCCGTTTCCGTCCAAAGCCGTCCGAGATCAAAGCCGTCACGGGCGATGATTGCCGCCCGAACGACCTCAGGCGCGGATGCCGCTGTGGCATCCATCATGCTGACGGCGAAGCCGGGGCCACCTCGGTTGATGGCCTCGTTGGCGAGCACGGTCGCAATGATCTCGCGTTTCAGACGATGGGCGTCGATGTCAGACGCGTTCGTCTTCCGCATCTTTGCGGGGAAGTAGTTCGAAAGCGTCGCAGCGAAATAGGGATCGTCAGGCAAATCGCTGGCTGCCAGGGCATCGAACAACACGATCTTGGCATAGGAAAGTAGAACGCCGATCTCGGGTCGGGTCAGTGGCTTGCCTGCCGCATAGCGCTCGGCAAGGACCGTATCGTCGGGTAGCGTCTCCACCTTGCGGTTCAATTGCTTGGCGCCTTCGAACACCGTCATGAGCCGGGCAAGTTCCAGCCCGTTGGCTGTGCCCTTGCGCTCAATCAGCGAAATCGCCAGAGACTGCAAATAGTTGTTCCTGAGCACAAGCTTTCCGACTTCCTCCGTCATCGATGACAGCAGCTGGTCGCGCTTTGCCCGCGTGAGACGATTATCGTGCATCGCAGCGGCAAGCGCGATCTTGATGTTGACCTCGACGTCTGACGTGTTGACGCCGGCTGAATTGTCAATCGCGTCGGAATTGCAGCGCCCGCCCCTCAGTCCGTAGGCGATACGGCCTTTCTGCGTGACACCAAGATTTGCGCCCTCGCCGATCACCTTGGCGCGCACGTCTTCCGCCGCTACCCGAATGGGGTCATTGGCACGGTCGCCGACCTCGGCGTCTGTTTCTGACGGCGCTTTGACGTAAGTGCCGATACCGCCGAACCAGAGCAGATCGACCGGGCTCTTCAAAATGGCCGTGATGATCTCGAACGGCGTTGCCACGGCCCTGTCGATGCCGATCGCAGCCACCGCTTCGGGCGTCAGTGTGACGGACTTTGCCGATCGCGAAATGATCATGGCGCCCTTCGAAAGGACACCCTTGTCGAAATCCTGCCAGCTCGACCGCGCCAGATTGAAAAGCCGCTGCCGTTCGGCAAGGGCCTTTTCCATGTCCGGATCGGGATCGATGAAGATGTCGCGGTGGTCGAAAGCGGCGACCAACCGGATTTTTGGCGACAACAGCATGCCGTTGCCAAACACGTCGCCGGACATGTCACCGACGCCTGCAACCGTAAACGGCGTGGTCTGGATGTCGATGTCCATTTCACGGAAATGTCGCTTCACCGTTTCCCAGGCGCCGCGTGCAGTAATGCCCATCTTCTTGTGGTCGTACCCAGCCGAGCCGCCTGACGCGAAGGCATCGTCAAGCCAGAAGCCAGCTTCCTGCGCGAGAGCGTTGGCGGTATCCGAGAAGGTTGCGGTCCCCTTGTCGGCTGCCACGACAAAATAGGGGTCGTCGCCGTCGAGCCTTACCGTGTCCTTCGGCGGCACGATATCGGCGCCACTGATGTTGTCGGTGATCGACAGCAGCGTGCGAATATAGGTCTTGTAAGCTTCGCGACCGGCGTTGAAGATCTCGTCGCGGCTGCCGCCGACCGGGAGCTTCTTCGGATAGAAGCCACCTTTCGCGCCAACCGGCACGATGACCGCGTTTTTGACCTGTTGCGCTTTCACAAGCCCCAGCACTTCGGTTCGATAGTCTTCAGCACGGTCGGACCAACGCAGGCCGCCACGCGCCACCTTGCCGAAGCGCAGGTGTACGCCTTCGACTTCGACGCCATAGACGAACATCTCGCGGAACGGCCGTGGTTCGGGCAATCCGTCGACCAGATGCGGGTCAAGCTTGAAAGCCAGCATCGCCTTCGGTGAGCCGTCTTGATTGCGCTGGAAGTAGTTGGTCCTCAGTGTCGCGTCCACGACGTTGACGTAGCGGCGCAGGATTCGATCGTCATCAAGGCTCGGAACGTCGGAAAGCGCCGCCTCTATCTTTTCATGCTGTTCGCTCACCTTCTTCATCCGCGTCTTGTCGGTGATCTTGGGATCGAGCGTGTCGTGGAATAGCCGGAAGGCCATCGCCGCGATTGCCGGATATTTGTCAAGCGTCGTTGCGATATAGTCCAGCGAGTAAGGAATACCCGCTTGGCGCAGATAACGTGCGTAGGCGCGAAGCACGCTGGTTTCGCGCGCGGTCAGTCCCGCCGAGACGATCAGCCGGTTGAAGTTGTCATTGTCGATGACTCCGCTGAAAGCTGCGAGGAAGGCTTCCTCCAACGTCGCTCCATGTCGGTGGAGGTCGATTTCAATGCCGCCTCGAGCTTCGAGCTCCATGTCATGCAGCACGACCAGCTTCTCCGAGCCGCCGGGCAGGGTCACATCGATATCGAAGGTTCCTTCGCTGATGACGTTGAAACCCAGATTCTCAAGCAATGGGACGCGGCGGGACAAGGCGAGTTGGCCACCAGAGTGAAAGATCTTCAGGCACAGCAGTTCAACGCCGTCCTTCTGTCGCGTGTAAAAAGTGATACGGATCGGTTCTCCGGCTGCGCATGCAGCAATGTCCCCCAGATCGCCAAAGGTCTCTTCCGGCGTGAAGAGATCCTGAAAAGCGTGACTGACCTGCAGGCGTGGCGCCTTCGGCCCGGCAAGGGTTTCGAAGCGATCATCCCAGCGTGCGGTGATGGCGCGAATAGCTTCCTCTAGCTTTGCCTGTGGCACGCGTGGCGTCTTGCCCCAGGACCGGCCAATGATGAAGTGGACGCGGGCAACGCCGCCTTCAGGAAAGGCCGGGTAGTAAGCCGAGACACGGCCATCATAGACGGTCTTCAGATAGGCTCCGATCTTCTCACGCACGATCGAATCGTACTCTTCGCGCGGCACGTAAACGATCACTGAAACGAAACGGTCGAAATGATCGATGCGGGGCAGGACGCGGACTCGCGGCCGGTCGGCGAGATCGTTGATCTGCTCAGCGAACCCGGCCAGGAGCATCGTGTCGATCTGGAAGAGGTCGTCGCGCGGATAGGATTCCAGCGTGTTGTCCAGCATACGGCCCGAGTGGCTCATCGGGTCGAAGCCGAAGTGTTCCTTCACCCGCTCGATTTTGGAGCGGAGCAGCGGGATATCGCTGGCGAGGGATGTGTAGGCGGTCGAGGTGAAGAGGCCGACAATGCGCAACTCGCCGGTCACATTCCCGTCGGCGTCAAAGCGCTTGACCCCGACATAGTCCATATAGGCGCGGCGATGGACGATCGACTTCACGTTGGCTTTGGTAACGATCAGGAAATCCGGGCCATCCAGGAATGCCAGGATTTCCGGTGTTGTCGTAACAGCGTCCTTGCCGGTGCGCAAAACAAGCACGTCGGGGTTCGAGAGAATGCCGAGACCGGTGCCCTTGTCCCGCTCCACCTTCGCGCTGGCGCCTTTTCCGGAGTAGACATATTCTCGCATCCCGAGGAACGTGAAGTTTGCATCGCGTAGCCACGTCAGAAAGGCAAGCGCTTCATCCCGTTCCGCCTTCCTACGGCTGGATTTGTAAGCGGAAAGCTCATCGATCACCGTTCCGAGCCTCTCCAGCATAGGCCTCCAGTCGGACACCGTCACGCGCACCTGCTCGACCACGGTCTTCACCCGCTTGATGAGGTCGGCGGCCTGGGCCGCCGTCAGAGGCGCAAGGTGCAGCTGGATATGGCTGACGCGATTGACCGGCTCGCTCGGGAGATCAGCGGAGTAAAGTTCCGGCGCTTTGCCTTCCTCCAGCACTAGGATCGGGTGCACGGCCATATAGAGGTCGCGATAGCTGCTGGTGACCTCGCCCATCACCGATTCATACAGGAACGGCATGTTGTGGTCGGTGACCGAGAGAATGGAAACGGCAACGCCGTCGGGCTCCACATCGGCGATGGTATCGATGGTGATGCGCGCCGAATTGCCCGCCCAGGCTGCTAATTCCTTTGCCGAATGCACGGCAGAAAGCGCCAGCATTTCCGGTGTGTAGTGTTCCAGATCGTCGCCGCTCGCGCGGCCGAACAAAAACTCGGGATCGAGAGAGGTTTCCCCGGTTGCCGCCGCGATTTTGGTCGCGCTTTCGAGCTGTTTTTCTCGTTTCGGATTGTTTCGACCAGCCATCGCAGATACTCCCTCATCTCCTCGATTTAGCGCAAAGTAACAGAAGATTTGACGAAAGAATCTCTAAAAGAGCGCAATACGAGGCAGCTTTCATGCGTTTTTGACCACCCGAACGCAAATTTTCGAAAGATTTTGCTTCGTCGTAGACATATGGAATTTCTCGGAGCCGACGTTTTCATGCCTGTGTGAAGAGCAGTTGACAGTGAAGCCGCAAAAAGGAGATCAACGTTCATCGAAAGCCGAGTGGAGCATCATGTCGGAAAACGCCGCAGGAACTGTCATCGTTATCTCCAGCCACGTTGTCCGTGGTTCCGTCGGAAATCGTGCGGCGGTCTTTGCACTAGAGACTCTAGGCCATCAGGTCTGGGCACTGCCGACGATCGTGCTTCCGTGGCACCCCGGTCACGGCCCGTCGACAAGGCTCACATTTGCGGAAGCCGATTTTGATGCGGCGATCGACGATCTCATCCGCGCGCCCTGGATCGGCGAAGTGAAGGCTGTTCTCTCGGGGTATTTCGGCAATGCCGCGCAGGCGCGCTCGGTTGCCCGCCTGGTGACGGCTTTGCGGGAGCGGAAGCCGGAGCTGCTGTATGTTTGTGATCCGGTCATGGGGGATCTGGGCGGTCTCTACGTGCCGCAGCCAACGGCCGAGGCAATCAGGGATCATCTGATACCGCTCGCTTCGCTTGCAACGCCCAATCGATATGAACTCGCCTGGCTCGCCGGTGCTCCGCTGGAGGACAATACAGCGATCATGGATGCTGCCCTATCGCTGGGACCGTCCCGCATGCTGGTGACCTCCGCCGTGCCCATGATGGCTGGCGGCACAGGGAATCTCTATCTCTCGGGGCGCCATGCGCTGCTGGCGGAACATCGCCTTATCGACAAGCCGCCGAATGGCCTTGGTGATCTTCTCGCGGCGCTGTTTCTATCGCGGCTCCTGTCCGGCATGGAGGATGAGAAGGCGCTTCAGCTTGCAACGGCGAGCGTCTACGAGGTGCTCGCTCGCGCCGTGAAGCGGGGCAGTGATGAATTGACACTGGCAAGCGACTCGTCGAGCCTGGCAACGCCGATGGCGATGGTCCAGATGCGACGCTTGTTGCACCCGGCACAAAGGCGCAAGGGGTAACGGTCACGCACCCGCATTTCATATCTTGCAGTGCGATATTGATCTTGGGGGGCGTAGGCTGTAATCGAAGATCATGCAGCGTTTTCCAAGCACCCTTCTGGACGGTTATCGCAACTTTATGAACGGGCGTTATGCGGACGCCCGCGATCGCTATAGGACACTGGCAGAGCACGGCCAGAACCCAAGTACGCTGGTGGTCGCCTGTTCGGACTCGCGCGCTGCCCCCGAACTGATTTTCGACGCAGGCCCCGGTGAACTTTTCGTCATTCGGAATGTTGCCAACATGGTGCCGCCCTATCAGCCGGATGGCCATTTCCACGCGACGTCGGCAGCGCTGGAATTCGCAGTCCAGGTGCTGAAGGTTACCGATATCGTCGTCATGGGTCATGGCCGTTGCGGGGGTATTCGGGCGGCGCTGGACCCGAATGCTGAGCCCCTGTCGCCGGGTGACTTTATCGGACGCTGGATGTCGCTGGTCAGGCCTGCGGCTGAGCAGATCGGCGCCAATGATGTCATGACTCTCGCCGAGCGCCAAACCGCCCTCGAGCGCGTGTCGATCCGCAATTCGATCGAGAATCTCAGGACGTTTCCGGACATCAAGGCCTTGGAAGACGCCGGCAAGATAGCGCTTCACGGTGCCTGGTTTGACATTTCGACCGGAGAGCTGTGGGTTATGGACGCTGAAACCCGTGACTTCATTCGCCCTGACGTCTAGGCGAAAATAAAAAGCGCCGAACTTCGGTTCGGCGCTCTTGGCGTACGTTGAACTCTTCTCAGTTGCCGTCGATCTGCTGGCCTATGTAGGCGATTGCCTGCTGGTAGACCGTCGCCGCGTTCCAGCCGGCAATGGCTGCGAAGTTGGACTCGCCTGGCTGATAGCCGGCACCAGCCTGCCAACCATGGCCTTTCAGGAAGTTGGCAGTTGAGGCAAGCGCGTCAGCGCGTGAGCCAACCATATCGACGCGGCCGTCGCCATCGCCATCGGCCCCGAAGCGCACGACATTGCGCGGCAGGAACTGCGTCTGTCCGATCTCGCCGTGGGCTGCGCCGCGCGCCTGCGGGCTGAGGTAACCCTCCGAGACGAGTTGCAGCGCTGCGTAAAGCTGGTCGGTGAAGTAATCAGAGCGCCGGCAATCATAAGCGAGCGTCGACACGGCCGACAGCGTGTGCTGGTTGCCCATGTAGCTGCCGAATCCAGTCTCCATGCCCCAAATCGCGATCAGCGGGCCGGCTGGAACACCAAAGCGGCGCTCGATCGATGCAAAGAGGGCTGCATTGGAGCGCTTCATCCCCTTGCCGCGTGAAATGATTGTCGCGCCGCCACGCTTCTGCATGAAGGCATCGAAGGAAAGCTTGAAGCTCTTCTGGCCGCGGTCGGCGGCAATTGTGGGTCTGTTGTAGGCGACGTTCGCGAAGGCGCGATCAAGAGTTTTGGGGCTGATACCCTGTGCCGCAGCCTCTTGTTTGAACTCGCCAACCCACTCATCGAAGCCGGCACCGTTGTTGCCGCACTGGGCGGCCTTGGCGGCTGCAGGAACTGCGTGGAGAATGCAGGCGGCCGCAGCTACCAGCAATAATTTTGTCATGCGCATGGAGATACCCCGATCCCGATCTGACTAGCCTTCAAACCGGGCCAGCGGCCCGCTTTCGGCAATATTGTCACCATCTTTGTATTGGCAAGCGCGGGAAGCCAAAAACAGCAAACCCGCGCCAAGCAAGCCCTATCTTAATAAGCGGGACTTAACAAATCACAGTTAACAGTTGGTTAGGCCGCCTTCTTGCGCGGCTTCACAAGTCCGCGATTGATAAGCAGCTCGGCGATCTGTATCGCATTAAGAGCAGCCCCCTTGCGGAGGTTGTCGGAAACCACCCAAATATTCAGGCCGTTCTCGACCGTCGCGTCCTCGCGGATGCGCGAGATATAGGTCGCGTCTTCGCCGGCAGACTCGTACGGCGTGATGTAACCGCCGTTCTCTCGCTTATCGATGACGAGGCAGCCGGGAGCTTCGCGCAGGATGTCGCGAGCCTGATCGGCGGTGATCTCGTTCTCGAATTCGATGTTGACCGATTCAGAGTGGCCGATGAAGACCGGAACGCGAACTGCCGTGCAGGTCACCTTGATCTTGGGATCGAGCATCTTCTTGGTCTCGGCGAGAACCTTCCACTCTTCCTTCGTGTAACCGTCTTCCATGAAGCTGTCGATGTGGGGGATGACGTTGAAGGCAATGCGCTTCGTGAACTTCTTGTTCTCGATCGGATCCGCGACGAAGACGGCGCGCGTTTGGTTGAACAGCTCGTCCATGCCGTCCTTGCCGGCGCCGGAAACGGACTGATAGGTCGAAACGACCACGCGCTTGATCTTGGCGAAGTCGTGCAGCGGCTTGAGCGCCACGACGAGCTGTGCAGTCGAGCAGTTCGGGTTGGCAATGATGTTGCGCTTGTTGAATTGGGCAATTGCGTCCGGGTTGACTTCCGGAACGATCAGCGGCACGTCCGCGTCGTAGCGCCATGCCGACGAGTTGTCGATGACGACGCAGCCTTGGGCGCCAATCTTGGGCGACCACTTCTTGGAAACCTCGCCGCCGGCCGACATCAGGCAGATGTCGGTATCGGAGAAGTCGTAATTTTCAAGGTTGGAGACCTTCAGCGTCTTGTCGCCGTAGGAAACTTCAGTGCCCTGCGAACGCGCAGACGCAAGCGCTACGACTTCGTCGGCAGGGAAACCGCGCTCGGAGAGGATGTTGAGCATTTCCCGGCCAACATTTCCGGTCGCTCCCGCAACTGCAACTTTAAAACCCATTTCTCAAGCTCTCTTTCTCTTCTCTCCTCTTATCCGGTGAGGGGGAAGCGCGAAAACATCGCGGCTTCCTTGTCCCCAGCCGGGCCGGGGAGAGAGCGGCAGGCCAGAGACGTCAGACGGTTTTCGTCGTCGTTTTGGCCTTGGTTTTGGAAGAAACCGGAACGGCAGTACCCATCCCGGCATTTTGTGCCAGGTCATTGCATGCAGCAATGGCGTGTTCGTCGCGAACCATGGATATCCCTTTTCCGCCGTTGCTCTTAAAAGGTTTTCCACAGGAGTCAAGGTTTTTGCGATCAGATGCGGCAGCGTGGCGGCCGATGGTCGGTCTTCCAGCAGCCCTCATGCCGCCGGCGTCTAGCGCCGATCCCGCCAACGATCGACGCGCACGGGAACCGGAATCATGCTTCGATCGGGCAATCTCCTATGGTCCCCCATCTCAAGCCTGCGCTTGCGCTCAAGATGGTAGGCGTAGGCGAACTGGATGGCGATGCCGATGACCACGAAGACTGGCCCGGCGATCTGATCGTGATTGTTGATGTAGAGCACGACCTGACCAACCATCGCCAGAATGGTGCCGGCGACGAAGATGCTCAGCGAATGGCGACCGAGGACGGTCAGCGGATTGTCCGTGGACCGTTGAAGCAGGCGTGAGATCGCCGGAATGTTGATGACGAGATAGGTCAACGCCAAAACGTGCAGCAGCCTCGGTAACGACAGGAACGTCTTGTCGAAGCCCGTCAGTACGGGCGGCAGCCCGAGCGACGTCAGTGCGATTCCGAAGCTCCAGAGCTGACCGACAACCCAGGCAAAGGACAACACGATATAGGCGGCCGCGAGCGCAAAAAGAATTGGGTGCTGCGGCAGTTTGCCGCCGCGGCGCACATGCATCATTCCGACGATGCCGATCGTAAAGAGGAACTGCCAGGACAACGGATTGAGGAACCAGTAGCCTTCGATCAACATGTTATGCGGAGCAATCTCGTAAACGCCGGCAAACAGCCAGACAGTGCCCGAAACGGCGAGGGCAAGGAGGGGGCTTGCCGCATTGAGCAGAAGGATGATCGGGACCATCAACATCAACGCGCCATACATCGGCAGAATGTTGTTGTAACCGATCTGATGCCCGAGTAGCAGCAACGAGGGGATCCCGGCCTTCAAATTGGTGAGGACTGCAAGGATGTTGATCTCACACAAAAGCCCGGGCCGATGGAAGATCCATGCGCCGGTGAGAAATAGGGCGAGCGTCATGAATGTCGTGATCATGTGAGCCAGGTAAAGCGTGAATGCTCGCTTCGTGGCTTTTGTTGCCGTCTGCAGCCACGCCCCTGGCTGAAAGCGCGATCCGTAGGCCAGACCGACGGCAATGCCGGAGATCAGGACGAAGCCTTCGGCCGCATCCGAGAAGCCGAAATTCTTGGTTGTGAGGTTCTCGAAAATCTGACCGGGAACATGATTGATGAAAATCGTGATGAGCGCGAGTCCGCGCAGAACGTCCAATCGTGTGTCACGTTTCGGCGTCGCTATCGTCACAGAACTTTGCTTGGCGCTGATCGTTCCTTCGAGCGCTATTGCCATGGACTTCTCCTGCTTTCCGATTTTGCAAACGCAGTTGCGGCCAAAAGGGTTCCCTTTTGGCCGCAACGAATCGCCGGATGATTAGCGTGGAAAAATGCTGTTATCCGACCGGATATCCCTCGTCGGGATCGGTGACTTCGCGTCCGTTGATGGTGACACCGTAACCTTTAGGATGGGACGATTTTGAGACCGAAATGAGATATTTAGCACCCGCATGCTCGATCTCGGCAGAGAAGCCGTCCCATGTGCTCGGCAGTGCCGGACGCACGTACAAGCAACCGTCCTTTACCCGGATGCCAAGGATGCCCTCGGTCACCGCCCGGTAGAGCCACCCGGCCGAGCCCGTGTACCACGTCCAGCCGCCGCGCCCGGTGAGCGTGCCCTCGCCGTAGACATCAGCTGCGATGATGTAGGGTTCGACGCGATAGCGCTCCGCCGAAACCGGGTCACGCGCATGGCTGATCGGATTGAGCAGTTCGAAACAACGCAGAGCGTCATCGCCGCGGCCAAGCTCGGCCAGCGCCATGACGACCCAGGTCGCGGCATGGGTGTACTGACCACCGTTTTCGCGAACACCTGGCGGGTAGGCCTTGATGTAGCCCGGATCCTTAGCCGAGTTAGCAAAGGGCGGGGTAAAGAGGCGGATGATCCGCGCTTCGGGATCGACCAACTTATCCAAGACCGAGTTCATCGCCTTCGCAGCATGCGCCGGATCTCCTTCGCCGGATAGCACACTCCAGGACTGGGCGATCGAGTCGATCTGGCATTCGAGGCTTTCCTTCGAACCAAGCAAGCTGCCGTCGTCAAACGTACCACGCCTGTAGTAGGCGCCATCCCAAGCTGCAGTTTCAAGCGCAGCCTTAAGCTCTGCCAGGTGCTTGGTCCACTGCTCGACACGTGCCGTGTCGCCCCGCTCCCGCGCATAGGCGGTAAACGAGCGCAGCGCGCCCGCAAGGAACCAGCCGAGCCAGACGCTCGTTCCCTGGCCGCCGATGCCGACGCGGTTCATGCCATCGTTCCAGTCGCCGCCAAGGAATAACGGCAGCCCGTTCTTTCCCTTCCGGGCGATCGCGAGATCAAGCGCGATGGCGGCGTGTTCGTAGACGCTCGCCGTGTCGTCGGAGACCTCAGGCAGATAGAAGGAATCGTGCTGGCCCTCGAGGAGCGCCGGCCCTTCCAGGAAGGCGAGCTGCTCGTCGAGGACGCTCTTGTCGCTCGTAACGCTGCAGTAGTGATGGATCGCGTAGGCGAGCCAAACAACATCGTCCGAGATCATTGTCCGGACGCCGGCGCCAGTACCGGGCAGCCACCAGTGCTGAACGTCACCTTCACGGAACTGACGCGAGGCGGCGTTCAGGATCTGCTTGCGGGCAATCGACGGCTCATGGATGACGAATGCCAATGTATCCTGCAACTGGTCGCGGAAGCCGAAGGCACCGCTCGCCTGATAGAAGGCCGTACGCGCCATGATACGGCAGCCAAGGCTCTGGTAGGGCAGCCACGTATTGATCAGATTGTTCATGCTCTGATCGGGCGTGAAAACCTGCAGCTTCCCAGTGAAACCCTGCCAGAAGGCACGGTTTGCCTGGACAACGTCCTCGAAGGCGATCTTGCGGATATCGCTGATCAACGCCCTCGCCTCGGCCTTCGTCTCGGTCTCGCCGAGGAAGAAGCAGACATCCCGCTCCTCGTCCGGTCCGATCTCGATATCGATCGCCAGAACCGCTGCCGGGTCGCCGTCGAGTTCGGTCGTGCCGGAAAGGTTGGCCACCGAACTCAGTGCATGCGGTGTCTGGATCGTACCTGTTTTGCCGATAAATTCTCGACGGCTGGCGGTAAAGCTCGATGGCTTCTCGCTGGCCACAAAGAAAGTCACGCGACCGGAATAATCGATGCTGTAGTTGTTGCTCGCCAGCAGCGCGCCCGTCTCCTCGTCGTGCTCAGAGAGGATGAACGGTGCAGACTTCTGCGCGTTGTTGCCCAGAACCCACTCGACGTAGCCGTAGAGCCGCAGCTTTCTTGGTCTGGAGCCGGTATTGCGTAGCCGGATCCGCTGCAGCTTGACCGGTTTCTCGCGATCGACGGTTTGCGTGACCTCAAGCGCGATTTCGTTCTGGACGCTGGAGAATACGGAATAGCCCAGACCATGTCGTGCTTCGAAGCGAATATCCTGACGCTCCGAGAGGCTCGCGAACGGGGTCAACACCGCGCCGCTCTCGCGATCGACGACGTAAATCGCTTCACCTGGGCGGTTGATGACCGCGTCATTCGACCACGAGGTCAGCTGATAATCGCGCGAGTTTACGCTCCACGTGAAACCCGCTCCTTCCGCAGACACGTGGAAGCCGAATTTCTCATTCGAGATCACATTGATCCACGGATGAGGCGTCGCGTGACCCCCGGGAAGGCGCACGACATATTCGCGACCGTCGACGGCAAAACCGCCGATGCCGTTCCAGAAATTAAGGTCGCCTTCCTCCTCGATCACCACCTTTGACGGCGATGAGGCGGGTGCCGCGGCGACCAGCTTGACAGGCGTCTTTGCCCGGTCGGCGCGTTCCAGTTCCTGCTGCTCTTCCTTGCTTGGGGAAAAGAGCGCGACGGCGCGATTGATCTGATCGATAATCTTGCCGTTCTTGGCGTGGAAGGTCACGCGCGAGGCGGAGATGAGGGCGTGATATGTCGACTCTTCCATCAGATCCTTGCGGACCGTAAAAATGTGCTGACGCAAGCCATCGGCCTGACCCATACGGCGAACGTTTTCTGCCATCTGGTCGACGGCGTGCTGCATGTCCTGCGCATAGGATGAGGCGCGCTCGTTCATGATGACCAGATCGGCGGTGACGCCACGCGAGCGAAGGTATTCCTGCGCAAGCAATGCCTCTCTGACAATGTCGAGATCCATGTCATCATTGACGCGCAGGGTGAAGATCGGGAAATCCCCCGAAATTGCCAGCGGCCAAAGCGACGACTGCGACTGCATGCCGGCGGCGACTGCGGCCGCATCGGCGCGCAGATACATATCCGGATAAACCAGGTGGCGGCCGAGATGCTGGAAGGCTACCGCCTGCTGCGACGTGACGCCGACATGGCGCATCTGCACCTGCGTGCGGGTCCATGCCTGGACGAGCTCGTGGTTGAAGGCGTCCGCGTGGCGATACCGATCAACGGCCTGGTCCACCTCATTGCGGCTCGGGGCAGCGACAGTCCAGAAGATGACGCTGACTTTCTTGCCGGGCGGCACGCGGACCGTGCGGCGAAGGGAGAGAACCGGGTCGAGAACGAAGCCGTCGGTGCCGGAAAGGGTCGCGCCAGGGTCGAAAACGGCAGCATTCGAGAGGGTGCGTCCCCGTCCGAGGAACTTGCGGCGGTCGGTCTCGAACTCGGTGTGGCGCGAAGAACCGGAGTTGTCGACGATAAGGTGAGCAACGGCCATGTTCGGCTCGTTCGGATCGCGCTTGTTGCGCTCGACGCGGATGACGTCACCGCGTTTGCCGATTTCCGTCTTGACGAACATCCGGGCAAACGCCGGGTGTGCGTTGTCGACATCGTCCGTCGCCAGAACCGGTTCGAGATACGAGGTCACCTCGATGAAGCGATCCTCCGTTCCGCTGTTGACGAGCGTCAGGCGTCGGCCTTCGGCGTCGTGCTCAGTGGCGACGATGCACTCGACCTCACTGGTAAGGTCACCGACGGTCTTGGTGAACTCCGCCTTTTCGTCGGCAAGGAGAACCCTGACCTGCTCGCCTTCGACGCTCTTTGGCTCCGCGGTCGCCGACCACCATTCGTTGGTTGCGGTATCGCGCAGGAAGATGAAGCTACCCCAGCGATCCTCGGTTGGATCGGCTTTCCAACGGGAGACCGACTGGCCGTTCCACCTGGAATAGCCGGCGCCGGTTGCAGTCAGCATCAGCGAGTAGTGGCCGTTCGAGAGGAAGACCAGCTCGCGGTCGCGCGATGCCGGATCATAGATCTTGCGCAGTTCAGGACGCAACAGGTCGTCCTGGATGCTGGCTGGCGTATCGGACTCGTGCTTGCCACTCATGACCGGAATATCCCGCGGTGCCTTCTCCTGGAGAAGGAGCTCGGCAGCCTCGATCACCGGATCCGAGTGGAAGAGTTCGCGCAAGTGGCCGTTGAAGGCCACGTTCGCGACGGCCGCGATCGACATGCCGTGATGGTGAGCATAGTAGTTGTAGACGACCGCGCAAGTCTTACCTTCGGGCACGCGGGTCGGCGTAAAATCGACGGCGTCGTGGAAGCCGAACTTACCGAGCGCGCCGAGCTTGCGCAGGCGCTGAAGGTTCTCAAGTGCCGCGTCAGGATCGTACTGGCTGGCGAGGATCGAAGCATAGGGCGCGATAACCGCGTTGTGGCCAAGGCCACGCTTCAGGCCGAGCGATGGTACGCCGAAGTTCGTGTACTGGTAGTTCAGGTTGTGGTCGCGCGCATTGAACGCCGCTTCCGAAATACCCCACGGAATTCCCAGCTTGCGAGCATGGTTCATTTGCTCGACCACGACCAGATTGTTGGTCTGGTTGAGGATGCCTCCGCCGCGCTCCTGCATGACGAGCGGCGGCATGAGGTACTCGAACATCGAGCCGGACCAGGAGACGAGTGCACCGCGCGAGCCAACCGGAACGACCTGGCGGCCGAGTCGGTACCAATGCTCTGTCGGCAAGTCGCCCTTGGCGATGCCGAACAGGCTGGTGAGGCGGCATTCCGACGCCAGTAGGTCATAACACGCCTGATCGAGTTCGCCGCTTTCCACCCGGTAGCCGATGGAGAGCAGGCGCCGCTCGGGTCGGAACAGGAAACCAAAGTCCATCGAGAAGGCGAGGTCGCGTGCCTTGTCGCGCAAGGCAGTCAGACGTGGACGCAACGCGTCGATGTTGGATAGATCAAAAGTGCTGTCGGAGATGTGGGCTTCGCAGATCTTGACCAGAGACTCCGCCCAGCGCGTGACTTCGACGCTCAAAGCAGACTTTACTTCGTGGTCGAGGTTGGCAGCGAGCTTCTGAATATCACGCGCCAGTACGGCGAGGTTGATGATGCGAATGGATGCGAACTCGTGCTCGCGCTTGACTGCGGCCAGCGCGTTCTGGAAGCCGATGATTCGTTCCTCCAGGCGACGGCGCAGCGGGCGAACCGTCTTGCGATCGTCCGGCAGCTCGGACAGCACTTCTGCAAGGATGCCGGCAGTATCGCCGACGCCGTCGAGGTTGCCCTGCATATGAGCTGACGGCGCTTCCGCCCAGTCGCGGCAGGCGGACGAGATCGCGATGAGGTGGCCAGCAAGGTTGCCGCTATCGACTGCGGAAACATAGCGCGGTCCAAGCGTCTCGAGCGTATCGGTGTGATACCAGTTGAACAGGTGCCCGCGGAACTTCTCCATCCTGTCGATCGTTGCGATCGTCTGTTCGAGCCGCTCGATGGTTTCCTCGAAGGAGAACCATCCGAAATGGCGGCCGGAGACGACGGATAGCAGGTAGACGCCGATATTGGTCGGAGACGTGCGCGTCGCCACGATCACATGCGGCGTTTCCTGAACATTGTCCGGCGGCAGGTAGTTCTGTTCGGCGGTCGTGAACGTCTCGAAATATCGCCACGTGCGGCGGGCAATCTTGCGGAGTTCGCTGGAAACGGAATCGGCGACCTCAAGCCGGTCTTCGGTCTCGGCAGACTGGCTGACATAGTAGGCGACCAGTGGCGACAGGAACCAGAGAAGGGCGAAAGGAACGCCGACGAGATAGGCGTTGTCGCCGGAAAGTGCGGCAAAGCCGAGCGCGAGAAGGGCCAGCACCGGGGCGTGCCACATTGCCTTGTAGTAAGACCGGATCGTTCCCTGCTTGCCGGCCTGGACACTGGCTGCCGTTCGCCACTGCAGCATCAGCTTGTGGCTGAAAAGCAGGCGATAGAGCGAGCGACCGATGGCATCGGCCATCATGCAAGCGGAATCGGCGATGAAGACGATCCGCAGGGCCACTTGGGCATTGGCCGCGCGAATGTCGGACCAAACGGTGTAAAGGTGAGCCCTCGCGACGATATCGCTGGTGCGGGGAATGATGCCGTGGATAAGCGAGAGCGTGGGAGCGACGAAGAGGCAGAAAATCAAGAGGATCTGCCAGACGAGTGCGCCGAGTGGGCTCATGAAATACCAGCCGAGCACCGAGGCGAAGAACCAGGCGATCGGTGTCAGCGAGCGGCGGAGATTGTCGAACATCTTCCAGCGGCCGAGCCCGGTCACGCCGTGCTTCGGATTGAACATGTACGGCAACAGCTGCCAGTCGCCACGCGCCCAACGATGCTGGCGCGAGGTTTCGACCTCGTAACGGATCGGGAAATCTTCGACGAGCTCCAGATCGGTGACCAGCGCGCAACGGGCCATCGAACCCTCGAGCAGGTCGTGGCTGAGCACCGAGTTTTCCTCGATGCGCCCCTTCAGCGACGCTTCGAAGGCATCGACATGATAAAGGCCCTTGCCGGTGAAAGTGCCCTCACCCGCCAGATCCTGATAGACGTCGGAGACGGTGAAGACGTACGGGTCGAGGCCGCGGTTGATCGAGAACACGCGCTGGAAGACCGAAGCGTCCTTGCCTGTTGTCAGGGATGGGGTAACGCGCGGCTGCAGCACGCCATAGCCGCTTTCGACGCGACCCGTAGCCGGATTGATGACCGGACGGTTGATCGGATGGTAGAGCTTGCCTGCGAGCTTCGTGACCGCATCACGCATAAGGCGTGTGTCGGCATCGAGCGTCATCACGTACTGAACGTTTGCCGGTACGATATTTGCACCCGGAAGGTAGGTCGTATCACGGTCGCCGCGAAGCAGCAGGTTCAATTCGTGCAGCTTGCCGCGCTTGCGTTCCCATCCCATCCAGGCACCTTCGGACGGATTGTAGAGCCGGCGGCGATGCAAGAGATAGAAACGCGTCTTGCCATCAAAGGCATAGCGCGCCGAGAGGTTTGCGACTTCGCGGCGAGCGTAGTCCAGAACCTCAAGATCGGCAGACGTTTCCTCGGCCTGGCTGTCCGGCCAGTCACTGAGCAGCGCGAAGTAGATTTCGCCGCGCGGGTTGGCGAGGTAGTGGACCTCGAGATTTCGGACCAGCTCATCGACGCTGTCACGGTTGGAGATAAGGCAGGGAACGACCAGAAGCGTGCGTGCTTCCTCCGGAATGCCTTCCTTGAATTCGTAGCCGACCAGTCGAGCCGGTATGACGAAGAACGACAGCACGGTGTTGAAGAGACCGGTCGCGCCTTCGGAGGCCAGAAGCGAGAACATGATCAGCAGGATCGCGATTTCCAGCGGTCCCATGCCTGCACTGGCCATGAACTTGCCGACGACCGCCATCGCGATGATCGTGAGCAGGATCACCGGAGCGGCGATCGACAGCCAATTGAATCGGCGAACGGCGCGGACAAAATGCTGCGTCGGCGTTGGGCGGTAGTTCGATCGCGCCTCGAGTTTTGGCCGTTGGGCACCGGTGAGAAAGCCACCGACGTTTGGTTCATTTGGCTGCGTCTCGCCGGAGGCCTTCGCCTCCTCAGTCATATCGAGCGCCAGTTGGGCAATTTCCATTTCCGACAGTGGCGAGCGCTTGGCCAGCTTTTCGATCTGCTTGCGGTATTTGTTGCGCGAGCCGGAATCAAGATCACCGTAGTCGGAATGGTCCCACAGCAGCTTGTCAACATGGCTCACCTGCTCGACCCAGACCGACCATTCGGTGTCGTCGATCTCGCGAAGACTGCGGATGATGTTGCCCATCGTGACATTGCCGGAGGACAGGCGGCTATGTTCCGCCATCGTCGCCTCTTCGGTGTCACGGCCGAGGGCTTCAAGACGCTCGTCCAGCCATGTGATCGCCACGCTGGACGCTTGCGAGCCGTCGCGCATGCGATAGAGGAACTGCGTCGCAAAGGTGTTGTCGTCGGCAAGAGACTCCAGCGACCTAAGATACTCGGCCGCCCTTCCCGGGTCCGTCAGCCGCACAAGCTCGTCTGCAGCCTCGTTGGCGCGTCGACGCAACCGACGGCTGCGCTCGACGCGGATCGAAATGCGACGCAGGTTTTCCACGAGCACATAGCGAACAAGCGACGGCAGTGCCCAGAGTTCACCGATCCTCAGCGTTTCGCTCTGCTGGAAGCCATCGACGAGGGCCGTCAGGCTTTGCTGCGAGATCGTGCTGTGGGTGTGGGCGACATAAAGCCACGCGAGCGCCAGCGTGCGCGGAATCTGCACACCGCTGATGTCGATCGTCGGCAGTTCCCGATAGAAGCGCCGCGGGAAGTCCCGACGGATTTCCTGGATCGCTTCCTCGACAATGTAGTGGTTGTCGAGCAGCCATTCCGCTGCGGGAGTGATCGTTTCACCCGATTCCACGTCCGTTGCCGTGGTGCGGTAGACCCGCAGGATTTCCTTCTCGTTTTCCTTATGCCGCGCGAAGAAATCGAAGGGCGCAAAAGCGGGCAGCAAGTCGACGCCGCGGGCGGCGACGGAGGCGCCTATTGCCTTGATATCCTCGATGGAAAGATACGTTGAGCGGATCGAGTCGTTATGATCGATCTGCTTCGTTTCGGACTCGCGGGACGGGCTCGGAGACGTGGCGGAAATTGACATGGGTTCGGTTCTGGATCCAAACAAAGTTATGATGATTTTGCGTAGCCTTTTGCACTGCCAAATATGACTGCCGCATGAACAGTGCCGAGGTTTCCTGATCCCGGACAGCAAGATCGAAGCGGTAATCAACCGACGATGCGAAACGGTTTAAACGCGACCTATGTGGGCGATGTGCGAACACGGCTCCGTTGCGCCCTCCACCCTTTCGGAGCCATTCCGGGAAAGTTGGACACCATTGCGATAATTCAAGTCAAGATGTTTCAAAGGATGCAATCGGGCACCGTGCGGATATTTCCTGCGGTCGAAAGGAAACCGGCGCTTGGGCAAGCGCCGGTTTCCCATTTTACACCAATGTTTTTGTCAAGCGCGCCGCATGAGGCGCACAACCAGCGAGACGACGAACAGGATCAGGAACAGGAAGAAAAGAACCTGAGCGATTGACGCCGAAGCACCTGCAATGCCGCCAAAGCCCAAAACGCCGGCGATCAGCGCCACAACGAGAAATACAAGTGCATAGTAAAGCATGGCGATCTCCTTTGTCTTTGCTGACAAAATAACGGGAGGTCGCCCTATTGGTTCCGTTGGAGCTCCAAGGCCGGCTTCAGCCAACAGAAAAGATGCGTCCAAATCGACGCGCCTTTGCAATACCGGCAACCGAACGCAGTCTTAAACTGCATGGAAGAGACAGAGTAGAATAATCACCGGGATCGGATACCGATCAACCAAAGCAAAATGCCTTTCATCGTCATTTTCCCTTTCACAATGAATGTGACGAGAGGATGAGCCGGGATGGTTCCGACACGGCATCTTCCGACTGCTACGTGCTCTTGGCTTATCCGACGACGCCAAAGACGAGGGCTGCGACGAAAAGAAATGCCGCCGTGACAAGCGTTGCGTGAACGACAAGCTGAATCTTGCTGCGTGCCGTGACCGGCTTCTTGGTCTGGACGGAACCATATTGATTCACATGAGCGTGCGAGATACCCAAGTCTGCCATGTGCTGCCTCCGTTTCTCCGCGCTTCTTTTTGTTAGAGCGTGTTTTCGTATTTTCTCTATCTGATAAGTAGAGATAAAATTCTGTCCTGCTAGGCGGCGTTAAAAAATCCGTCCGTTTGTGCCTAGACGAGAGTTCGCCACGCCCAGAGCAGGGAACGCTCGTTCCCGGCACCATAGCGCGGCCTCACCGCTGCTTCTGGCGTTTCCAGCAAGCGCCGGTCTTTCTCTGCGGGAATGGATGTCGAGATTGCAGCTTCTCTATCGGTTTTGGCCGGTGGCTGCAGGTATCCCATTGTCATGCCGCCGAGAAAAAACATGCCTGATCTCCATGATCACGAAAATTAACGGGCGTTAACCGGATCATGACAGAAGTAAGGGAGGTGTCAATAGTCTAGTCGAATGGTCGTGTTTTAGTTGATCGTTAAGGCTGAGGTCCAGCGAGCCTCAGCGAAATCAATTCTTCGAAAGGATTGCCCTTCAAGCTTTTACGAAGCCCTTGCTGGCGATCATCAAATTTCGCGTGTAGTCCTCCGTCACGGCTGCCTGCGCCAGCTGCGTCGCGGTCAGTCGCTCGACGACGGTGCCGTCGCGCATCACTACCAGGCGATCACACATATGCGTGACGACGCCGAGGTCATGGCTGACCATAACGAAGGTCAGCTTGCGATCACGACGAATCTGCTCGAGCAGATTCAGAACCTCCGCCTGCACCGAGGCGTCAAGAGCCGAGGTCGGCTCGTCAAGCAGGAGAATCGTCGGCTCGACGATCAATGCGCGGGCAATCGCAACTCGTTGGCGTTGACCGCCAGAAAGCTGATGCGGGTACCGGAAGCGGAAGCCGTTTCCAAGCCCGACTTCATCGAGGGCGCGGGCAATCCGCATGTCATTGTCACCGATGCCATGTATCGCCAGCGGCTCGAGCAGGAGGCGATCGATGGTCTGGCGGGGGTGCAGGGACCCATAGGGATCCTGGAAGACCATCTGCACCTGTCTGTAGAAGGCCTTGGATCGCTTGGCGCCGACGAGGGGATCGCCATGGATTCTGATGCTGCCGCTCGCCACCGGCGCCAAGCCAGCAACAGCACGGAGCAAGGTCGACTTTCCGGATCCGGACTCGCCCACTAGGCCGAATGACCCGCCGGTCTCGATATCGACGCTGACGTCCTTTAGCGCGTGGAAGTGATCATAGATTACACTCAGCTTATCGACTGACAGTGCGATGGTCATGCGGCCCACTCCGGCTTGCGATCGAGGACCGGCAGGGGATGCCTGCTTTCGCCAATTTGGGGCATGCAGTTCAACAGGCCCTGCGTGTATGGGTGGCGCGCGTTCTTAAGTTCCGATGCCTTGAGTTCTTCGACAACCTTGCCGGCATACATAACGATGACGCGGTCACAAAAGGACGAAACCAGGCGGAGGTCGTGGGACACGAAGATCAGCCCCATTCCGCGTTCCGACACGAGTCGGTCCATGATCCGGAGAACGTCGAGCTGGACCGTGACATCCAGCGCGGAGGTCGGTTCGTCGGCGATCAAGAGCTCCGGATCGGCGATCAGCATCATGGCGATCATTGCGCGCTGACCCATGCCGCCCGAGACCTCATGCGGATAGAGGTCGAATACCCGCTTCGGGTCGCGGATTTGAACCGCCTCCAACATCGCCAGCGCGCGATCGCGCGCCTCCGCGTTGCCGACCCTTTCATGGGTTCGCAACGTTTCGCAAATCTGCCGGCCGATCGACATCACGGGATCGAGCGAATATTTGGGATCCTGGAGAACCATCGCGATGCGTTTGCCGCGCAACTGTCGGCGCTGCTTGGCGGATGCGGCGAGAAGATCGATGCCGTTGAAGTCGAGCTTGTCGGCCGAGACGATGCCGTGTTTCGGGGTTAGCCCCATGATGGCGCGCCCCGTCTGGGACTTGCCGGAGCCGGACTCGCCGACAATACCGAGGCGTTCCTTTCCAAGGGCAAAGGAGACGCCGCGGACTGCTTCGATCACGCCCGTGCGCGTGGGATAGCTGACTTTGAGGTTTTGAACCGTGAGGAGCTCGGTCATTGGCCGCTCTCCTTCGGGTCAAGCGCATCGCGCAGGCCGTCGCCGAGCAGGTTGAAGCCGAGGCTGACGATCAGGATAGCGAAACCAGGCATTGCGGCGACCCACCACTGGTCCAGGATGAAACGCCGGCCGGAGGCGATCATCGCGCCCCACTCGGGTAACGGAGGCTGCGCGCCGAGACCGAGGAAGCCGAGACCGGCGGCTGTCAGGATGATCCCAGCCATGTCGAGTGTGACGCGCACGATGAGCGAGGAAAGGCATAGCGGCATGACGTGCCGGACCACAATCCGCAAAGGTGATGCGCCCATCAGCTTGACCGCGGAAATATAGTCGGAGCGTCGCACGGTTAGCGTCTCCGCGCGCGCAATGCGGGCGTAAGGCGGCCAGGAGGTGATAGCAATGGCAATGATGGCGTTCTGGATGCCAGGCCCGAGCGCCGCGACGAAGGCGAGGGCCAGAACCAGCTTCGGGAATGCCAGGAAGATATCGGTAATGCGCATCAGCGTCGCATCGACCCAGCCGCCGGCATAACCCGACACCGTCCCGACGATCAGGCCGATCGGCGCCGAGATGGCTGCGACGAGAACGACGACGAGCAGGGTCAGACGAGAGCCATAGATGAGGCGGGAATAGATATCGCGTCCCTGATCGTCGGTGCCAAGCCAATAGCCCTCTGAGCCCGGCGGCAGCAAACGCGCATTTTTCAGGTCGCCCACAACAGGCGAATGGGTTGCAAGTACATTCGCAAAGGCAGCCACAAACAGGAGCGCAATGATGATCAGCAAACCGACGACGGCGAGGCGGTTTGCGCTGAACTGGCGCCAGGTCACGTAGGCTCGGCCCAATCGCGCCTGCGTGCGCGACTGCGGCCGATCGGAAAGCAGCCACTCGCGGCGGCTCAGTGGCGCTGATTGATTTGCGGGAACCGTCATCGGCTTCGCGTCCTGGGGTCAAGCGTCCGGTAGAGAAGGTCGGACAGAAGATTGATGCCGATGAAAACCGTGCCAATAATGATGGTGCCACCAAGGACGGCGTTCATATCCGCGTTCTGAAGGGAATTGGTGATGTAGAGCCCGATGCCCGGCCAGGAGAACACAGTCTCGGTGAGCACCGAACCCTCAAGCAAGCCGGCATATGAAAGTGCAATGACGGTTACAAGCGGCACCGCGGCGTTGCGCAATGCGTGACCCCAGATCACCCGGGTTTCCGTTAGTCCCTTGGCGCGCGCCGCGACCACATACTCCTGGCTCAGCTCGTTGAGCATGAAACTTCGGGTCATGCGGCTGATGTAGGCCAGCGAGAAATAGCCGAGCAACGAGGCCGGCAGGATGATGTGGCGAAAAACGTCATAGAAGACGTCCCATTGCCCCTGCATGGCGCTGTCGAGGAGATAGAAGCCGGTCACCGGCGTGAAACTGTATTCAAAGACAATATCAATGCGGCCGGGGAAGGCCACCCAACGCAATTGGGCGTAGAAGATGACAAGCGAAATGAGTGCCAGCCAGAATATCGGCACGGAATAGCCAATCAGGCCAATGACGCGGACGACCTGGTCGGCCGTGCTGCCTCGCCGGACTGCAGCGAGGACGCCCAGCGGGACGCCAATTGCGGAGCCGATGATCGTCCCGAGCGTTGCGAGCTCGATCGTCGCGGGAAAGACGCGCCTGATGTCGACCATGACAGGATTGGTGGTCAGCACCGAGGTTCCGAAGTCACCCGAAAGGATGCTCTTCAGATAGATGTAGAACTGCTGGTAGAGCGGCAGGTCGAAACCGAGCTCGTGTCGGACGCGTTCGACGACATGTGTCGGCGCGCGGTCGCCGAGAATCGCAAGGACCGGATCGATCGGTACGACGCGGCCGATGAAGAAAGTCACGGCCAGGAGGCCGAGATAAGTGGTGACGGCGGCGACAAGAAATCGCCCGACCGCCTTGGCAACGGGAACAGCACGGCCCGGTTTGGGCCGTACCTCCGTCTTTGTCTCAATGATGCTCAACGGATCAATCCTGCCGGATTATTCCTTGCCGATCGGGCCGACATAGTTGGTGTCGAAGCTCGGGCCGAGCTTGAAGTCCTTCAAGCTCTTGCGAGCGCCTGCGACTTCGATCTGCTGGAAGATGATCACAAAGGGGCTGTTGGCGAGGAACTTCTTCTGGATGTCCTCGTACATGGCAGCGCGCTTGGCGCCGTCACGCTCCAGCAATGCAGCCTTCGTTTCCTTGTCGAGCTCTGGCGCTTCCCAGGTGTTGCGCCATGCGAGCGTCTTGACCGTACCAGCGTCCGAGTTGTCTGGGTTGGTGGTGAAGGTGTCGGCATTCGAGTTCGGGTCGAAATAGTCCGAACCCCACTGGCCGATGTACATGTCATGCGTGCGTGCACGGAACTTCGTCAGGGTCTGCTTGCCGTCGCCGGGGATGATTTCCATCTTGATACCGGCCTGGGCGAGCGACTGCTGGATGGATTCGGCAATACCCGTTACCGGCTGCGTATTGCGAACGTCCATCGTCACCGAGAAGCCGTCCTTCAGGCCGGCCTTCGAAAGCAGTTCCTTCGCCTTGGCCACGTCGAGCTTATAAGGGTTTTCATCGAGCGCACCGAGCTGGCCCTTGGGCAGGAAGGTCTGGTGGATTTCGCCGATGCCCTTGATCAGCGTCGAACCGATCGCATCATAGTCGACAAGATACTTGAAGGCTTCCTGGACTTCCGGTTTCTTCAGGTTGTCGTTCTTGGAGTTGAGGCTGACGTAGTAGACGGTCCCTTTCGGCGCAGCGACGGTCGTCAGGTCGGCATTCTTGGCGATCGCATCCAGATCGCCGGGCTCCAGGTTGCGCGCGATATCGATATCGCCTGCTTCCAGCGCCAGGCGCTGCGCCGAGCTTTCCTTCATGAAGCGATAGATGACGCGGTTGAGCTTCGCCTTGTCGCCATAGTAATTGTCGTTGCGTTCCATCACGACAACTTCATTGGCGCGCCATTCGCGCAGCTTAAAAGCGCCGGAGCCTGCATAACCGGTCTTCAGCCATTCGTTGCCGAAGTCGTTGTCGTACTTGTAGTCGGCGCTCGGCGTCACGGACTTGATGTGCTCCATGACCAGCTTCTTGTCGACGACCGAGGCAACAGTTGCCGTCAGGCAGTTCAGAACGAAGCTCGGCGCGTAAGGCTTGTCGACTGTGAAGACGAAGGTGTTTTCATCTGTCGCCTTTGCCTTCTCGGTCACGTTGTCGCCATTGATGCCGAACTGGGTAATGATGAACGCCGGGCTCTTGTCGAGCTTGACTGCGCGCTCGAAGGACCACGCAACGTCTTCGGCGGTGATCGGATTGCCGGAGGCGAACTTCAGGCCGGATTTGAGCTTGAAGGTGTAGGTCAGGCCATCATCAGACACCGTCCAGCTGTCGGCGAGATCGCCCTTGACCTTCGACGTGTCGCTCATGTCGAGACGGACGAGCAGGCTGTAGGTGTTGCTCGTAACTTCGGCCGTCGACAGTTCGAACGCCTCACCCGGGTCCATGGTGATGATGTCGTCGATGGCGAAGCCTTCGACCAGCGTGTCCTTCGGCGTTTCCGCGAAGGCAGCCGGTGCGGCGGCCATCATGATCGACAGAGCGGCGCCTGCCGAAAGCAGACGGAAGGTGCGGTTGAATTTGCTGACTATCATGGTTTTTGTTCCCCTGTTTTCCATTTCAATACAAAGCGATAGGCAAGCTTAGGCGTACTCTTCTCCCCACGCCGAAGTCAGAATTCTCAGCCAGTTCCCGCTGGCCAATTTTTCGAGATCTCGTGCACCATAGCCAACGCGCTGGAGGGCGGCAATCAGCTTCTGGTTACCGGCGGCATCCCCTATTTCTTCGGGAATGGTTGCGCCATCGAAGTCCGAGCCGAGAGCCACACAATCGATGCCGATGCGCTCGACGAGATAATCGATATGGCGCACCATGTCGCTGAGCGGTGTGTCGCCATCGGAGCGACCGTCGCTGCGCAGCATCGCGGTCGCATAGTTCACGCCGACGAGGCCGCGGCTTTCTCTAATGGCGTCGAGCTGCTTGTTAGTGAGATTACGAGCAACGGGCGTTAGCGCATGAGCGTTGGAGTGGCTGGCCACGAGCGGCTGATCGGTTGTCTTTGCAACATCCCAGAAGCCTTTCTCGGTGATGTGCGCCAGATCGATCAGGATGCCGAGCCGGTTGCATTCGCGCACAAGCGCCAAGCCTGCCTCGGTCAGGCCGGGCGCGGTGTCCGGCGACATCGGAAATGCGAAGGGCACGCCGTGGCCGAAGACATTGTGCCGGCTCCATACCGGTCCCAGTGACCGCAAGCCGGCGGCATGGAACACTTCGAGCGCTGCGAGATCGGGGCCAATGGCCTCGCAGCCTTCCATGTGCATCACAGCCGCGAAGACGCCGTCGGCCATCGCTTGGCGAATGTCCTTGACGCTGCGGCAGAGGCGCCAGGCGCCTGCGCGGTCGAGGCGAAGCGCGATCGCGGCCATTTCCGTAGCGATCCTCAGCGAGGGAAGCGGTTCGAGGGGCGCGGCAAGCGGGGTGACATAGTGGCCGTTCTTGTCGGGATCGGCAAAAACGAGATCGCCGGAGGGCACGTAGATTGCGCATAGGCCGCCGGCCAGCCCGCCAGCCTTGGCGCGCGGGGCATCGATATGGCCTAGGTCTGTTCCGTTTGAAAATTCAGCGACTGGATCGCCACCATCCCGTTCATGTGTCCAAAGCCGGAGGAGGACGTCGTTATGGCCGTCGAATACGAATTGCATCTGCGTTCCTGTGTGCCCGGGCGGGCGATATGAAGAGCGCAGAATAGAAAAGCTGACGGAATACGCTACCACTTTTTTCAGAAATTTTGCGCTTCCGCATCAATGGTTAGCGGAAACAAAAAACGGGAGCCAAGGCTCCCGTTCCGAAGTGCTTTTCGTCAGTGCTTGGCGCGTTTCTTTTGCCGGTAAACGTCGATCACGACGGCAGCCACAATGATCAGCCCCTTGACGATCTCCTGGTAGTAGGCATCAACCCTGAGAAAGGTGAAGCCCGAGGTCATCACGCCGAGAATGATCGTGCCGATAACTGTTCCGGTGATGCGGCCGACGCCACCCGTCAGGGACGTACCGCCGATAACAGTCGCAGCAATGGCGTCCAGTTCGTACATGACACCCATGCCGGCCTGCGCGGTCTGGGCGCGGGCTGCCGTGACCACGCCAGCAAGACCCGCCAGGAGACCGGCGATTGCGTAAACCTTGATCAGGTGGGCTTCGATGTTGATACCGGAAACCCGCGCAGCCTGCACATTGGCGCCGATGGCATAGGTGAACTTGCCGTAGCGGGTATAGCGCAGCGCAATGTGGAAGATCAGCGCGACGACGAGGAAAACGATCACGGGCCAAATGCCGGTGCCGATGAAATTGAACTGATCGGTGAGCCCCGAAACCGGCTGGCCCTTGGTGTACCACTTCGAAATGCCGCGCGCCGAGACCATCATGCCCAGCGTTGCGATGAACGGCGGGATCTTGGTCTTTGCGATCAGCTGTCCGTTGATAAAGCCGGCTGCGAGGCCGATGAGGAGGCCAACGCCGATCGGGATGAAGAAGGGCAGGTCGGTCAGCGAAGGATAGAGCGCTCGTGGCCAGGTCGATGCCTGCGCGAAGCTTGCCGCAATCATCGCGGTCATGCCGACGACCGAGCCGGATGATAGGTCGATGCCGCCGGTGATGATAACTTGCGTCACACCCACCGCAATGATGCCGATGACGGCGACCTGAAGGACCATGATCGTCAGGCGCTGCGAATTGAACAGGAAGCTCTGGCCCACAAAAATCCAGCCCAGAATTTCATAGATGAGCGCAATGCCGACCAGGACGAGGAAAATGCTGAGTTCAGGCGGAACACGTCGTCTGCGCGCGCGCGTTGCGAGGGGGGCTGCCGCCTCAGCTGCGTTTGTATTCATGATATCCTCCCTTCGGTTGCCGGAGGCCGCGTCACTGCGCGGCAAGCTCCATAACCTTGATCTGCGTTGCTTCGTCGCGATTGAGAAAACCGGTTACACGCCCTTCGTGCATCACCATGATGCGGTCGCTCATGCCCAAGACTTCCGGCATTTCGGACGAGATCATGATCACTGCTACTCCATTTCTCGCCATCTCCGTCACCAGACGATGGATCTCGGCCTTGGCGCCGACATCGATGCCGCGTGTCGGCTCGTCGAGAATGAGGATCTTCGGTTTCGTAAGCAGCCAGCGACCGATCAGAACCTTCTGCTGGTTGCCGCCGGAAAGGTTTTCCACGCGCTCATCGAGGTTGGGGGTCTTGACCCGGAGTTTCTTGGCCATGTCTTCGCAAGTCGCCTCGATCGAGCTTTCCTGCACAAAGCCACCCTTGACGAAGCTGTCCTGGAGAACGGCGATCTGCATGTTCTCGAGAACGCTGAGGATCAGCAGACAGCCTGTGTCTTTGCGGTCCTCGGTCAGGAATGCCATACGATTCCGGATTGCGACGGTCGGCGAGGCGATGTCTGTCGTCTTGCCGAAGAGCTCGATCGTGCCCGACGTCGCCGGCGTCACACCGAACAAGGTCTCGGCGACGTTGGATCGGCCTGATCCCACGAGGCCGGCAACGCCGAGGATCTCGCCCGATCGCACGTCAAAGGAAACGTCATGGAAGACGTTGTTCAGCGAGAGGTTCTTGACCGAGAGGACGACGTCGCCGATCGGCACCTCCTCCTTCGGGAACATCTGGGTGATTTCGCGGCCGACCATCATGCGGATGATGTCATCGCGGGTGACGTCCGTTGACGCATGTGTGCCGATATAACGGCCATCACGGAACACTGAGAATTCGTCGGCAATCTCGAACAGCTCGTTCATCTTGTGCGTGATGTAGACGATGCCGATGCCTTGAGCCCTGAGGTCGCGAATGATCCTGAAGAGATGCTCGACCTCGCGCTCGGTCAGCGCCGATGTCGGTTCATCCATGATCAGCACGTCGGAATTGTAGGAGACCGCCTTGGCGATCTCGACCATCTGCCGGTTGGCGACCGAAAGTTCGCTAACCTGGATCTCGGGGTCGATGTCGATATTCAGCCGTCGAAACAGCTCGTCGGTCTGGCGGAACATTGCCGCGTGATCGACGAAGCCGAACTTGTTCTTCGGCTCACGACGGATCCAGATGTTCTCGGCGACCGTCATGAACGGCATCAGGTTCAGTTCCTGATGGATCATGGCGATGCCGTTTTCCAACGCGTCGAGCGGTGATTTAAGCTGAATCTCTACGCCCTTGAGGCGCACTTCGCCCTTATCGGGAATATAGATGCCGGCGAGGATTTTCATCAGTGTCGACTTGCCGGCGCCATTTTCGCCCATCAGAGCGTGCACTGTGCCGCGCTTCAGCCGGAACTGAACGTCGTCGAGAGCGACGACACCCGGAAACTCCTTCCGGACACCTTCTGCGCTCAGCAGGTATTCCGCATTCGGAACAGCGCCACTCTGACGCACTGCAGCCATTGTAGACGGGCTGACAACCATCTCATCTCCTCCCGGACAGGGACTGAAGAAGGATGCGGAACCATGTCCCGCATCCTGGCTCTCCAAAGCGTTAGTTCTTTGCGACGAAGTCCTTGACGTTCTCAGGCGTGACGAGCTGGAAAGGAATGTAAACCTTCTTCTCCACCTTTTCGCCCTTTGCAAGCGTCAGAGCCGCATCGAGCGAGCCCTTGCCCTGCCCGGCAGCGTCCTGGAAGACCGTCACGTCGAGGTCACCGGCCTGCATCGCGGCAAGCGCGTCTTGGGTGGCGTCAACGCCGCCGATCACGATCTTGCTGAGGTCCTTGCCGGCCGCCTTGAGGGCCTGGATGGCGCCAATTGCCATTTCGTCGTTGTTCGAGATGACGGCGTCGAATTCGATGCCGCTAGAGAGCCAGTTGGTCATCAAATCCGAACCTTCTGTGCGCGACCAGTTTGCCGTCTGCTCCTCAACGAGCTCGATACCCTTGCAGTCGTCGGTTGCGACAACATCATGGACATCCTTGGTGCGCATGCGAGCAGCCTGGTTGGAGAGTTCGCCCATCAGGATGACAGCCTTGCCCTTACCGCCGAGCAGACGGCACACTTCCTTGGTCTCGAGCGTGCCAGATTCCTGCTCGTTCGAAGCGACGAAAGCCTGCTTGTCCGGTAGGCTGTCAACGTTGACCGGCTCACGGTTGACATAAACCAGCGGAACGCCGGCTTCAGCTGCGATCTTCGACATGGCTGCCGTGGCGTCGGTGTCAACCGGGTTGACGATGATCGCGTCGACCTTGGAAGCAATGAAATTCTGGATCTGGCTCTGCTGTTTGGCGACGTCGTTCTGGGCGTCTTCGACCTGCAGTGTCACACCGTTCAGCGTCTTGGCATAGTTCTGCATGCCGTTGCGCAGAACAGTCAGGAAGTTGTCGTCGAACTTCGACATAGAGACGCCGACGGTCTCAGCGTGAGCGGCCGTCGACAGGACGAGCGCCATAGCAGTGCCCATGATAAATTTCTTCATTTTTCTTTCCTCCACAAAGCGGTGTCCGGCTGCACCCTCCTCACGCCGGAGCTTCGGGCAGTGCCCAAAAGCCAGTATCTGTTCGCTGTGTGCCATCTCCCGTTGGCCGTCCGTCAAGAAACGGAACAAACGAACCGTAAAATTTCTATTGCGGAATATTCATTCCATTTTCTGCCAGGGGCGTCAAGTCCAATTCAAGGACGAGGTCGCCGACGCCCTACGAAAATCTCGCCGGACAACCCCATGGCGGTGAAAAGCGCGATGTTGCGAACTATATAAACGCGCCAACGGCAGCAGTTCGCTGCCTCCCATGGAGAAACCGATGCCCATCTCGATGTACCGATTGACAGTTCCCGTCTTCCAGCACGGTCTTGAAACCTTGAAGACCTATCTCGATAAAGCCGACGACTTCGCGAAAGAAAAAGGCATCGACGGAGCCGATCTTGTTGCCGCGCGGTTGTCTTCGGACATGCTGCCATTCTCGGGTCAGTATCAACGCGCGACCGATAGCGCCAAATTGGCGATCGCGCGGCTGACCGGTAGCGAAGCGCCGAAATTCGAGGACAACGAAGTGACGATCACCGAGTTGCGCGAGCGTGTCGCCAAGACGGAAGCCTATCTCGCTACCGTCGAGCCTGCTGCGCTCGAGGGAACGGAAACGCGGGAAATCGCTCTTTCGCCAGGGGGCAACAAGATCACGTTCCGCGGCGACGAGTATGTCATGACCTTCGCACTGCCGAACTTCTTCTTCCACCTTGCGACGGCACACGCGATCCTGCGCAACCAGGGCGTTCCGGTCGGCAAGATGGACTATCTCGGACGCCTCGCCTGATGGAACTTACCGCCGGGGCTGACCCCGTTTCGTGAGATGCGTGGCGGCGCGCTCGGCGTCCCGACGCAGGCATGTCCGGTCGCCGACAGACAATCACCGCGCCGCTGGTCCGCGGTGATGAGCAGGATGTTCGGTCGACCGGTCATGGATGCATGTCAGTGCTGGTTTGATTTTGCGTGCCAGTTCCACGCCGAGCGGATGATCTGAGACAGGTCATATTGCGGCGTCCAGCCGAGAATCTCCCGCGCCTTGTCATTGTTGGCAACTAGCGTGTGCGAGTCGCCTTCGCGACGACCGGCATATTCCACAGGAAACGGCCGCTCCGACACACGCTCGATAGTGTTGAGCAGTTCCTTCACCGTGGTTCCCGTGCCGGTGCCGAGATTGAGAGCAATCGACTCCCCGCCCCGCAGCAGATGCTCCACGGCGCGGACGTGGGCGTCGGCGAGGTCGAGCACATGGATGTAGTCGCGGACACAGGTGCCATCACGCGTCTCATAGTCGGTGCCGAACACCTTGAAGCCTTCACGGCGACCGAGGGCGGCATCGATCGCCAAGGGTATGGCGTGGGTTTCCGGCTGATGCCACTCGCCGACACGACCTTCGAAATCGGCCCCGGCTGCATTGAAGTAGCGGAGCACGACAGATCGAAACCCCGTGTACCTGTCATAGTCGGCAAGCGCCTGCTCGATGATGTATTTCGTTTGGCCATATGGGTTGATCGGCACCTGACGATGCGTTTCATCGAGCGGCACGCTCTGCGGCAAGCCATAGGTTGCGCAAGTAGACGAAAAGACGAATGCCTTGACGCCAGCCGCCTGAGCGGCGGCCAATAGCGTCAGCGTGCCAATGACGTTGTTTTCGTAGAAAGCAACCGGGTCTTTTACCGATTCACCGACCTCGATGAGCGCGGCAAAGTGTAGGATGGCGGCCGGTTTGTGCTTGGCCAGAACCTCGTCAAGACGAGCCCGATCCCGAATGTCGCCTTCTTCCGCAGGTCCCCACTTCACGAACTCGCGATGTCCGTTGGAGAAATTGTCAAAAACGATAGGCTTGAAGCCCTTGTTCGCAAGATCGAGACACGTGTGCGAGCCGATATACCCAGCACCGCCCACGACCAGAACCGTTTCACCTGCCATGCACCACCTTCAATTCCCGTTTCGGATGAGGGTAGACTTAGGGCAGGTCGATGGCGAGAAAAAGAAAGAAACGTACGGGGAGGGGCGTTGCCTTCATTTTGTCGGCGACGGCATTAGCAAATTGCTCGACCGAAGTTTTTCTGATGAATTTACTGTTCGTGAAACGCCCGCAGCGGCCAGGTCTTAAAGTAACGTAGACGCGGTCTTCGGATTGTTCTCGCGACAAAATATATTTCCAAGTACTTCTATTGTATTATTTTAGACGCATTCGTATTTTCTGCGAGAGGAGTTTAATCTGGTAATATCTGCGATAAATCGGGAAGCGTATCTCTATGACTTCGTCGATCAGAAAGTTCATATTCCATGATCTTCAGGCGATCGAGGGATACATTGATCCGCCTGACGCGCTGGTATTTCTCGCCATTTTGCGGTCCCAGCAGGCGGCATCCTTGCAAGGCGGCTTAGCCGAGATAGGCGTTTACTACGGCCGATCCTACTTCCTGTTGCGAAAAATCTGCGGAGACGCGGAGAAGATCGTGGCTATCGATCCCTTCGATATCGTGAAGCCAGATCACGGTGTCGCGCAATATGACCGTTTCGTGGCGGGCGGTCGCCAACTCGGCCTTTCCGTAGATGGAGCGCGCGTCATCAAGAGCGACAGCACGCTGCTCAGGCCCGAGGACATTATCGAAAGAGCCGGCATGGTCCGCTTCTTCAGCATCGACGGCGGCCATATGCTGCATCACGTCGAGGCCGATAGCCGTCTTGCCGCCGCGTCGCTTGCCGAGCATGGCATCATCGTTTTCGACGACACCTTCAATCCGGCTTGGCCGGAGGTCACCGCCGGGGTAACCGACTTCCTGCGCGAAGGGGCCGGTCGCTTTTCGGTTTTCTGCCTGACGAAATATAAGACCTATCTTTGCCGCCAGGCGTTTCACGAGTTCTACTCGCGCACGATCAAGACTTCGACCGAGCTCAAGGCATTCGATCACCTTGAGACCAAATTCCTCGGCTCGACGGCGATCCGGTTGCACAATCCGATGCGGCGCCGCATCGCTTACGAAGTGATGGTCGGGCTCGGCATGCGTGCGTTGTCTGAGCGTGCCTACCGATGAACCAAGTTAGACCGGCGGCGGGTCTGCTTCTTTCAGCCTGTATCCGACACCGGTTTCCGTCGTGATGTATTGCGGCTGGTCCGGGCTCAGTTCGATCTTCTGGCGCAGCTGGCGAACGTAGACGCGCAAATACTGCACGTCGGCAGCCGGTCCCCAGATCTGCTTCAGCAGGAATTGATGGGTCAGGACCTTTCCTGCGTGCTGGGCGAGGACCCTCAGAATGTCGTATTCCTTGGGCGAGAGCTTGATTTCCCTGCCATCGATTTTGACGATGCGCTTGACGAGGTCGATGGACAGGCCTCCGGCCCGAAAGATCGCCCGCTCACCCTGTTGTTGTAACCGATGACGCAAGGCAACACGGAGCCGGGCGCCGAGTTCGTTCATGCCAAACGGCTTTGTCAGGTAGTCGTCGGCCCCAGCCTCGAGGGCGTTGACGATACCCGTTTCGTCTGTGCGGCTGGAGAGGATCACGATCGGCAAGGTAAGGCCCGCGTCTCTCCACTCCCTCAACAGTTCGTGACCTGATTTGTCCGGCAGGCCAAGGTCGAGCACGATCAGATCAGGTGGCTCGTCCTTGGCCGATTGTAGGGCCGCAGCGCCGTTCGGCGCCTCGTGCACCTCATAGCCTTGCGCGGTGAGGCCAACGCGAAGCAGCTTGCGGATCGGAGGCTCGTCGTCGACGACGAGAATTTTTACGGCTGAACCGGTCATTGGAGCTCATCCAGTTTCTGAATCTCATTTGGTTTTGGAAGACGGATGGTGAAGACGGCACCGGAACGATCGGAGCGATTTGCGGCTGTGATCGTGCCGCCCATCGCCTCGACAAAACCTCGACAGATTGACAAGCCGAGGCCCGTTCCCGCTCGAACCTGATCACCCTTGCGCACGCGATAGAATGTATCGAAGACGCGATCCACGTCAGCGGGCGGAATACCGGGTCCCTTGTCCGAAACCTGAATCATGACATTGTATCCGTCCGCCCACCCATCGATACGGATCGATGATCCTTGCGGCGCATATTTGGCAGCATTGTCGAGCAGATTGAAAAGCACCTGCTCGAACAATACCGGGTCAACGCGAACCATCGGCAGGTCCGCGGGAATTGTCACGACGGTCTTGTGGTGTGCGAGAATTTTCTCGGCGCGGCGCAACGCGCTGCCGGCAATGTCGCCCGGGTAGTGCAGCGCATAGTTCGGCTCCATCGCCCCAGACTCGATCTTCGTCATATCGAGCAGGTTGGCGATAAAGCGATTGAGCCGCTCCGATTCGTCGATGACGGTCGAGAGAAGATCGACGCGATCTTCCTGAGACATGGAATCGAGATAGTCGCGGAGTGTGCCCGCAGCGCCAAGGATAGCCGCGAGCGGCGTCTTCAGGTCATGCGAGATCGAGGTCAGCAGGGCAGAGCGCAAACGGTCGGCTTCGGCAGCAAGTCTTGCGCGATCAACATCTGCCACGAGTTGAATGCGCTCGATCGCCAGCGCCGCCTGGTCCGCCAATGCGTCGAGAAGACGTTGCTGCTCGGGCATCAGGAGCCGGCCGTCGCGTCTATCATTGTCCAGGCCGATCACGCCCACGGCTGCGCGTCCGGTTCGCAGCGGCACATAGAGGCGCTTGGCGCCGGGCAGGGTGTCGGCGCCGCGACCGGCAGCGTGATTATGCTCCCAGGCCCACCGGGCGGCCGCAATGTCTGCCTCGTCCAGCGTGTCATCCGGCGGATAGCCGGCTTTAACGGCGATGGTGCCTTCTTCAGGAAGCAGAAGGACGACCCGCACCTTGAGCATCGAGGCCAATTGGAATGCTGTGGCCCACAAAACGTCATCGAGCGTGCCGGTGCCGGCCAGTTTCTTGGAAAACAGGTAGAGGTCCTCCGTCGTTCTGGCGCGCTGCCGGGCCGCCGCGGCCTGGCGTTGGACCGTTGCGGTCAGGTTGCTCGCGATGACGGCGACGCCCAGGAAGAAGAACAGCGCAAGCACGCTCTCCGGATCGCTGATCGTCAGCGTGTAGCGGGGCGGCAGGAAGAAGAAATTGAAGGATAGCGCGCTGAGGATGCAGGTGTAGAGCGCTGGACGAAGGCCGTGAATGACGGCTGAGGTCAGCACGGCCATCAGGAACACGAGGGCAAGGTTGCGGACATCAAGAACTTGATCGAGCACGACCCCGACAATGAGCGCGATTGCGACATAGGTGGTGGCGGAGAGATAGGCTTGGATATTGAATGCTGGCGAAGAAGGAGCGGCGTTGACGCCGCGCGTGGATGTCCCTTCCTTCTCACTGCCCGAAATCACGTGAACGCTGATATTGCCAGACTTTCTGATCAGATCGTCGGCTATGGAACGGTGCAACCAGTCACGCCATGACGGCTTGCTGGGTGCGCCGATGACGATATGCGTGACATTGTTGGCCGCGGCGTGCCGGACCAGCTCCTCGGAGACCTCGCGGCCGGGAATGGTGATTGCCTCGCCGCCCAGCTGTTCAGCCAGCCGAAGCGTGGCTGCAATCGTGTCGCGGTCGGCCTCAGTCAGATTGATCGACCGGTTGGTTTCGACATAGACGGCTGCCCATGGCGCCCGCAGTCGCGCAGCCATTCGAGACGCGTAGCGCACCAGCGAGGTGGAGCGTGGATGCTGATCGACAGACACAAGAACCCGTTCACCGGCAGCCCAGGGACCGGGGATGGCATGCGCTTGCATGTGGGTCAGAAGCTGGTCGTCGACACGCTGCGCGGTTTTGCGCAATGCGAGTTCGCGCAGCGCGGTCAGGTTGCCGGGAGTGAAATAGTTGGTCAGAGCCCGCTCGGCAGTCTTCGGAACATAGACCTTGCCGTCATGCAGTCGCTTGATCAGATCATCTGGCGTCAGATCGATGATCTCGACGTCGTCGGCCATGTCTATGATCGAATCCGGAACGGTCTCGCGGACGCGGATGCGGGTGATCTGTGAGACGACGTCGTTCAGGCTCTCGACATGCTGGATGTTCAGCGTCGAATAGACGTCGATGCCGCCGTCGAGCAATTCCTTCACGTCGAGGTAGCGCTTCGGATGACGGCTACCCTCGGCGTTCGTATGTGCGAGTTCGTCAACGAGAACGAGGCTCGGATGGCGTGCGAGGATGGCGTCGATATCCATCTCCTCGAGCGGGCGGCCCTTGTAGTCGATCTTGACGCGGGGAATGACTTCGAAGCCGTCGACCAGCGCCTGGGTTTCCTTGCGCCCATGGGTCTCGACGATGCCGATCACCACGTCGACGCCATCGGAGATCTTAGCGCGGCCCGATTCCAGCATCTCATAGGTCTTGCCCACCCCGGGCGCTGCGCCGAGGAAGATTTTCAGACGGCCGCGGGTCTCCTGACGCGCCTTCTCAAGCAGCGCATCCGGCGAGGGCCTGCCGACCTTGTCGCGGTTGTCTTCCGGCATGCGTGTCATCTTTCCCTGACGAGCAAACCCCGGGCGCACGCAGGCGCCCGGGGCTTTCAACCTTACTGAGACATAGAAGCATCAAGGGACTGGTTCAATGCCAGAACATTGACGGTGGCTTCACCGAGAATGCCGAGTTCGGGGTGATCGATGGCGGCATCGACAATCGCCTTCAGCTTGGCTTCATCCGTGCCGCGGGCCTTGGCCACGTGCGGTATCTGGAAGTAGGCAGCCTCAGGTGAAATATGCGGGTCGAGGCCACTGCCCGAGGCGGTTACGAGGTCGATCGGTACCTCCGCATTCGGATTGGTCGCCTTTGCTGTCTCATAGTCAGCCTTTACGCGATCAAGCAGCTTCTGGCTGGTCGGGCCAAGGTTCGAGCCCGACGATGAGGCGGCGTTGTATCCATCGCCCGCGGCAGAAGGACGACCGTGGAAGTATTTATCGCTCGTGAACGCCTGGCCGATCAGCGTCGAACCGATCACCTTGCCGTCCTTTTCTATCAAGCTGCCGTTTGCTTGCGCCGGGAAGAGCGCTTGCGCGGCGCCGGTCATGGCGAGCGGGTAGAGTAGGCCGGTAATAGCCGTGGTGGCAACGATCATAACGATTGCCGGACGAAGTTCTTTCAACATGATGTCAACTCCTTAAGCGAGACCGATGGCCGTGATGACCATGTCGATCGCCTTGATGCCGATGAACGGGACGATGATGCCGCCGAGGCCGTAGACGAGTAGGTTGCGGGAAAGCAGCGCGCCGGCGCCGATCGCGCGGTACTTCACGCCTTTGAGCGACAGGGGGATCAGCGCGACGATGATCAGCGCGTTGAAGATGATGGCCGACAGGATGGCGCTCTGCGGTGTCGCGAGCCCCATGATGTTCAGCACGCCGAGCTGCGGATAGAACGCCAGGAACATTGCCGGGATAATGGCAAAATACTTGGCGATGTCGTTGGCGATCGAGAAGGTCGTCAGCGCGCCACGCGTCATCAGCAGCTGCTTACCGATCTCGACGATTTCGATGAGCTTCGTCGGGTCGCTGTCAAGGTCGACCATGTTGCCGGCTTCGCGGGCGGCGACCGTACCGGTGTTCATGGCGACGCCGACATCGGCCTGGGCGAGTGCGGGGGCGTCGTTCGTGCCGTCGCCGCACATGGCAACGAGCTTGCCCTTGGCCTGTTCCTCACGGATCAGGGACAGCTTGTTCTCAGGTGTCGCCTGCGCGAGGAAGTCGTCCACGCCGGCTTCGGCGGCGATTGCAGCCGCCGTCATCGGGTTGTCACCAGTGATCATGACCGTGCGGATGCCCATCCGGCGCAGTTCGACGAAGCGCTCACGAATACCGCCCTTGACGATATCTTTCAGCTGGATGATGCCGAGAAGGCGTCCGTCGCGGGCGACAGCCAGCGGCGTGCCTCCTGCCTTGGCGATTTCATCAGCGATGGCCTGCAGTTCCCGCACGACCTCTGTGTTGCTGCGGATGGCGACAGCCGCATTGCCGGAAACCGGTGCAAGCGCGGCGCCGACGTAGGCAAGGACGGCATCGACGGCGCCCTTGCGGATCGACGAGCCTTCGACATCCACGCCGCTCATTCGCGTCTGTGCAGTGAAGGGTACGAAGGTGGCCTTCAGGCTCGCCATGTCGCGGCCGCGGATGCCGTATATCTCTTTGGCAAGCACGACGATCGACCGGCCTTCCGGCGTTTCGTCAGCGAGCGACGCAAGCTGCGCCGCGTCGGCGAGGTCCTGTTCGGAAACGCCGCGTACCGGGCGGAACATCGTCGCCTGACGGTTGCCGAGGGTGATCGTTCCCGTCTTGTCAAGGAGCAATGTATCGACGTCACCGGCTGCCTCAACGGCGCGACCCGACATGGCAAGCACGTTGAAGCGCACGAGACGGTCCATGCCGGCAATGCCGATCGCCGAAAGAAGCGCCCCGATCGTGGTCGGGATCAGTGTCACGAAGAGAGCAACGAGGATGATGATTGGAATAGACCCGCCGGCATAGCTTGCAAAGCTCGGGATCGTGGCGGTTGCCAGAACGAAGATCAGCGTCATGCCTGCGAGCAGGATGTTGAGCGCGATTTCGTTTGGAGTCTTCTGGCGCTCCGCGCCTTCGACAAGAGAGATCATGCGGTCGAGGAAGGTGGACCCGGCAGCGGCGGTGATGCGGACGCGAATCCAATCGGAGAGAACCTGTGTGCCGCCGGTAACCGCTGAACGGTCACCGCCGGACTCGCGGATGACAGGGGCGGACTCGCCGGTGATTGCGGCCTCGTTGACCGAGGCCACGCCTTCGACCACCTCGCCGTCAGAGGGAATGATGTCGCCAGCCTCGACGAGGACGAGATCGCCGACCTTCAGGCTCGTGCCCGGGACGAGGCGGTAGCCTGTGCCGTTATTGGCCGTCAGCAGTTTTGCCTGGGTCTCGGTGCGGGCTTTGCGCAGCGAGTCCGCCTGCGCCTTGCCTCGCCCCTCGGCGACTGCTTCGGCGAAGTTGGCGAAGAGCACGGTGAACCAGAGCCAGAGGTTGATCTGGAAGGAGAAGCCGAGATTTTCACCGCCGGTGACGAGATCGCGGATGAAAAGGAGGGTGGTCAACGCCGAAACCGTGGCCACGACAAACATGACCGGGTTCTTGGCAAGGGTGCGCGGGTTCAGCTTCTTGAAGGCAGCGCCCACGGCCGGAATGAGAATGCGAGTATCCATGACGCTCGCTGATTTTGCCTGGCTCATAAGAGACTCCAGCTTGAAAGAGTAAGGCGACCGTTGTGCGATCAGCCGTGTAGGATCCGAAGTACCGCGACGATGACGAGGAGACCGGCGAGTATCACGAGAATGATGCCGGAGGCACGGGTCATCCGCTGGCTGTCCCGTCCCGGCGAACCGGGACGTGGATTGAAGGATTTGCGAAGCCTGTGACGAAGGATCATGCTTCACCTCAGAAGGTCTGGCCGGCGATCATGACCAGGTGCTCGATGACCGGGCCAAGCGCCAGCGCCGGGAAGAAGGTCAGGCCGCCGACGATCAGGATCGTACCGCTGAGAAGGCCGACGAAGAGTGGGCCATCGGTCGGGAACGTACCTGCCGAGGCGGGAACCGTCTTCTTGGTAACCAGCGAACCTGCGATCGCAAGAGCCGGAACGATGACCAGGAAGCGGCCCATCAGCATGCCGATACCGAGCGTGATGTTGTACCAGGGAGTGTTACCCGTCAGGCCGCCGAAAGCCGAGCCGTTGTTCGCCGCAGCGGACGTATAGGCATAGAGGATTTCGGAGAAACCGTGCGGGCCAGCCGTGCCGATCGAGGCGACCGCGGAGGGCAGCACACTGGCGATCGCGGTGAAGACCAGCATGGCGAGCGGCAGGCAAAGGATGGCGAGAACGGCCATCTTCATCTCCTTCGCCTCGATCTTCTTGCCAAGATATTCCGGTGTGCGGCCCACCATGAGGCCTGCCACGAAGACAGCGACGATGATGAAGAGGATGATGCCGTAGAAGCCCGCGCCAACGCCGCCAACGATGACTTCGCCGAGCTGCATGTTGATCAGCGGAATGAGCCCACCGAGCGCCGTGAAGCTGCCGTGCATGGCGTTGACGGCGCCGCAGGAAGCCGCCGTCGTGATCACCGCAAAGAGCGAGGACATGGCGACGCCGAAGCGCACTTCCTTGCCTTCCATGTTGCCGCCCTGCAGGCCAAAGGCATGCATCAGCGGATTGCCAGCGGCTTCAGCCCAGTAGGTGACAGCCACGCCGGCAATGAAGAGGATGCCCATGGTTGCAAGAATGGCCCAGCCCTGGCGCTGGTTGCCGACCATCCGGCCGAAGACGTTGGTGAAGGCGGCGCCAATTGCGAAGATCGAGACCATCTGGATCATGTTCGAGATGTTGTCGGGGTTCTCGAACGGATGCGCAGAGTTTACATTGAAGAAGCCGCCGCCGTTCGTGCCAAGCATCTTGATGGCGAGTTGCGAGGCGACCGGGCCGAGGGCGATTGTCTGCTTGGCGCCCTCGAGGGTTGTTGCATCGACATAGGGACCCAGGGTCTGCGGGACGCCAAGATAGACATAGACCAGCGTCAGCCCGATGCAGATCGGCAGCAACACATAGAGCGTGCTGCGGACCATATCGACCCAGAAATTGCCGATTGCCTTGCCCGAAGCACGCGAGAAGGCGCGGATGAGGCCAATCGCGATTGCCATACCGGTCGCGGCAGACACGAAATTCTGAACGGTTAGGCCCGCCATCTGGCTGAGATAAGACATCGTGCTTTCGCCGCCGTAGTTCTGCCAGTTGGTATTGCTGACGAAGCTCGTGGCGGTGTTGAAGGAAAGCTCCGGCCCGACGGCAGCCATGCCGGCCGGGTTATAGGGCAGGACAGCCTGCAAGCGCAGCAATGCATAGAGAACGACGACGCCGAGCAGGTTGAACATCAGCATCGCAAATGCGTAGGAAGTCCAGTGCTGGTCCTCGCGCTCACTGGTGCCTGCAAGCGCGTAAAGTCCCCGTTCGATCGGAGCGAGGACCGGTGAGAGAAACGTGCGTTCGCCACTGAAAACGCGAGTCATGTAACCGCCGAGCGGTTTGACGAGCACGATGATGATCCCGCAGTAGAGCAGAATCTGAAGCCATCCGTTGAGGGTCATGGGAGGTAACTTTCAATACCCGATTGGTTCCGCCTGTCGCGCAATGGGAGAGGGCGCGATGCTAGAAGCGCTCGGGGCGAATGAGAGCGTATGTGAGGTAAATCGCGAGAAATACGGTGACGGCACCGCTGAGAATATAGTCGAGGGTCATGGCGTTTCCTCCGGTCAAAGCCGGTCGCAGGCTTTGGTGTAAGCAAAGCAGAGGGCGAAAAATACGATTGCTGTCGCGAGTAGAACTATGTCCATCATCGATCTTGACTCCTGTTGTTCTTTTGGAGTCAGACAAGACAAAGGGCGCCATCCACCGGATGGCACCTTTCATGCTTTCTGGCGTGGAGATGATCCTTGGATCTCTCGGACATTAATATGCGACCGAACCGCATAAGCGTTCGAGATCGGCGGCGGGCCGCGGATATAAAAATCTTATAAATGCAGATGGAAGAAAAATGCCTCGCCGAAGCGAGGCTAGTCCTAGGCCGCTTCGGGGAAAAGAAGAAGCGACGCGGTTGTTCTATTGCCCGGCCATTCGGCTGCAAAGCGCACTTTCGGGCTTTTCGGTACGCCTGACGATGACAAAAGGAAATCTGTCAGTTGTGGGTGTGCCCCGCGTTCAGGTTTCGAACGAGGTTTCTACTCCGCCGCATGGCTGTGAACGCCGCGCCGACGGCAATCAGCCAGAGGGCTGCGACCAGGATTTGGTTGTGGCCGTTCCACAGTGGCTCGAGAACGGAGAGAACCGCTGCAGCCGTGATTGTCGCCATTCGGTGCTGCTTTGCCATCGGGCCAGAGAAGTCGCTCGCCGTTCCCGTTGCTCGACCGAGCTCGCGAACATACGCCGTCAGCACGGCAAACGACGCCGCTGCCCAGCCGAACCCGGGCGATCCGATGCCATATCCCACACCGACCAGGATCAGGATATCCGCGACACGGTCGGGGAATTCGTTCCAGAACGGTCCGTCGGCTGCACCCTTGCCACCTTCGACGGCAACCATGCCATCGAAGAGATTGCACAAGAGACGCAGCTGGCAGAAGGCGGCCGCGAACACAAGGAGAAGAGCCCGCGCCCATCCCATTTCAGATCCGGCAAGGAAGAACGAACCGCCCGCCATCGCCGCCGCGACCATACTTGCCTGAGAGATTTGGTTCGGAGTGACCGACCTCGTCGCCAGCCATTGTGCAATGCGCCGCGCCCATTGGGTGTCTCTGCTTGCCAGCGGCCGCCGATCCCCCGTTTCCGTCATGCGCTGATCCTCTTTCGATAGAGAAAGTAGTTGTAAACCGCCGCGTAGCTCGTCGAGACGGCCAGCGGAACCGCGATGGTTCTCAGGATCTCCGGCGTGCCGCTCAATGCGTGGATCGAGATCAGCACGGCAGTCGAGGCAAGACATGCGATCAACGGTGGCGCCCAGAGACCGGCGCCCCCCTTGAACTGCTTCGAGAGCCGTTCGATCACCGTCTTGAGAAAGAGGGTGAGACAGGCTGAGAGTGCGCCCTGCACAATGCCGGCCAGCAGCGCCCGTTGCGGAGAGTGATTGCTGTTGGCAAGGACCGCCCAACCGCCCATGGCGACGAACGCGAAAAGCACGTGCGTCACACTGCTTTGGGCAAGCCGGCGAACGGGTGCCATCATGTGGTCGACCACCAATAGCGGACAATGTGGAAGAAGATCGGCGCGGAAAACACCACGGAGTCGAGCCGATCGATCAATCCGCCGTGGCCTTCGATCAGATGGCCCCAGTCCTTGACCCCGCGGTCTCGCTTGATTGCCGACATGACGAGACCGCCGAAGAAGCCCATCATCGTGATGACGAAGGCCAGGACCCCAGCTTGAAACGGCGTAAATGGCGTGATCCACCACAGGGCGGCGCCGATCAATGTCGCACTGACCACGCCGCCGACAAAGCCTTCCACAGTCTTTGACGGAGACAGGCTTGGCGCGATCTTGGTTCGACCGAGCAGCTTGCCCCAGACATATTGCAGGACATCGCTAAGCTGAACGATGATCACCAGGAAGGCGATCAGAAGAACGTTGCGGCCTTCGTAGCCCGGGATCGTCAGCGTCAGCAATGCCGGAACGTGTGAGGCGCAGAATACGCAGATCATCAGTGCCCATTGCACTTCGGCAATGCGTATCAGGAAACGCTCGGTATCGCCGCGCAACACGGAGATGATTGGCATCAGCAGGAACGCGTAGACTGGGATGAAGATCGAGAAGATACCGTATTGCTTCTCCCACAGCAGCCAATACTGGATCGGCAGCACGACGAAGAAGGCAGCCGCGAGCGCCCAATGATCCGCACGTTTGGTGTCGGTCAGGGTAATGAATTCGCGCAACGCCGCGAAAGAACAGAAGCCAAAAAGCAGCAGCACACCGATCCGACCGGCGAGAAAGGCAAGGCCGATCAGGATGACCATGATCCACCATGCGGTGATGCGCGCGTTCAGGTTTTCGATTGCGGCATTTGACTTACCGGCGGGCAGGCGTCGCTGCAGCAGGTAGCCAATGGCCGAGGAAACGACGAGGAGCGTGAAGATACCAAGGACAAGCGTCCACAGGTCGGAGTTTGTTGCATTCATTCGTGACCGCCTGGGTGTTTTGGTGACAGATCGAGGAGCGCCGTGCGCGCCCTTTCGAGGAAGATTTCCTTGCTCTCGCCGGCTTCGATTTGCATGGAGTTGCCGAAGGTCACGGTACAGATAAGGGGGATCGGGACGATCTCGCCCTTTGGCATGACGCGATTGAGATTGTTGATCCAGACCGGCACGAGCTGAATGCCCGGCCGGGTCGAGGCGAGATGGAAAAGCCCGCTTTTGAATGGCAGCAGTTGCGCCTCTGTCTGGTTGCGCGTGCCTTCGGGAAAGAGAATCAGCGACGCCCCGGAATCGACCACCTCGGCCATGACTTCAATCGGATCGCGGGTGCGCTTGTCGCGATCCCGCTCGATAAGCACTGCGTCGAAGACGTCGCGGCCGATGAAACGGTTGATCGACGATTTCAGCCAATATTCCGCGCCAGCGACAGGGCGTGTTCGGCGTCTCAAACTCGGCGGCAGGACAGCCCAGACCAGAATGAAATCGCCATGGCTGGAATGATTGGCAAAATAAACACATTGCCCCTCGGGAATGCCGTCATTCGGCCAGATGGCGCGCACTGCAGTAATTGCACGGGCGAACACCACGATGGCCGCCGCGACAGGCTTCGCGATCACACTTCTCACCGATTTCAGCCCCCCGCTGCATCGACAAAGCAGCTTGCAGAAGCGTAGCGGCATTTTTGACGGTTAGGAAGTCCTGCTTGTGGCGGAAGACAGCGCTCAAAGTACCCGCCGCTGAGCGTGTCAGCGACGGCTGATGCGACCCGCGGTGAGCCGAAGCAATGCGTTCGCCTGACGTGATGGGGAAAGCGTTAACCATGGTCAGCTAGGAATGAGTCGGACACAACGGAACGAGTCGATGCCAGTACAGTCAAACAAAACTCTGCAAGCAATGACGACAAGCGAGATCGTTATTTTCCCGGTCGCGTCGCGCGCCGGTGACATTGATCGGTGTGCGGCCGAGTTGGATCGTAGCCACGGTGAGGACGCAGTGCGCTTCTGGAAGACGGAATGCCGCCGGCTGGCGGACGAGCTGACGTTGCTCGGCTGCTCCGAAGCTGAGGTTCGCGACCAGATCATGACATTTCAGGCTGAGGTACAGGCCGAGCTCGTTCGCCGCCATCAGGTGCGCGCGCTCTCCGAAAGCCGCAGCGGCCGCGCCATAAAGCGCTAATCTCACAGCCATCGGCTCTTGCCGCCCATTGGGTTGCCTGACTTCATCGGGCGGCCCGATCGGGCGAATTTGTCGTCCCGACGGCCAATTCTTTTCCATACGTTGCGCAAGACGAGCCTTCTTGGTTCAGAAATACCGTGCGCCCGGTGCTAGCATCCTCATTGCGCGCGGATCTCCAAAGACCCCGTGCGTATTCGAGTCGTCGCCTATCTCGGGAGGAAGGGCAGATGCCGGCGGAAGATCTATCGAAGATCCACCAGGAGCAAACTGGCGGTCCGGACGGACCGGCCGACCGGAAATGCTTGCCATTTTCGCGTTCTTCAACGAAATTTATCGAGCCGACAGGCAGTGGAGGAGCTGCCGACAAGATACGCGCGTGAAAAACAATGACGGGAGAATAACGACACACGCATGCCGGACGCTGCGCCAACCGCGCGCCGGACTTGGGAGGGAAGGCATGTATTCAGGTGGTTTGAGATTTGGTCTGGCGGACGAGATCGAGGCGCTTCGCGACAGCGTTCGACGCTTTGCGACGGAGCATATTGCGCCGCTCGCGGCCGAGACGGACAGCAGCAACCGTTTCCCGACGCCGCTCTGGCGCGAGATGGGCGACATGGGGCTGCTCGGGATCACGGCCGAGGAGGCCTATGGCGGCGCCGGTCTAGGATACCTGGCCCATTGCGTCGCGATGGAGGAGATCAGCCGCGCTTCGGCCTCAGTCGGGCTCAGCTACGGCGCCCATTCCAATTTGTGCGTCAATCAGATCAGCCGCAATGGAACGGCAGAGCAGAAGTCGCGGTATCTGCCCAAGCTTATCTCCGGCGAGCATGTCGGCGCACTTGCGATGTCGGAGGCGGGCGCCGGATCAGACGTCGTTTCGATGAAGCTTCGGGCGGAGAAGCAAGGCGAAAGTTACGTTCTCAACGGCAACAAGATGTGGATCACCAACGGCCCGGATGCCGATGTGCTGGTGGTCTACGCAAAGACAGACCCGCAAGCAGGACCGCGCGGCATCACCGCCTTCCTCGTCGAGAAGGCCTTCAAGGGCTTTGCAACCGGCCCGAAGCTCGACAAGCTAGGCATGCGCGGTTCCAACACCTGCGAATTGATCTTCGAGGACTGCGAGGTTCCCGAGACAAATGTGCTCGATACTGTCGGCGGTGGTGCACGCGTTCTGATGTCGGGACTCGACTATGAGCGCGTCGTTCTTTCCGCTGGGCCGATCGGCATCATGGCGGCCTGCATGGATGTCGTCGTGCCCTATCTTCATGAGAGAAAGCAATTCGGTCAGGCGATCGGCGAGTTTCAGCTGATGCAGGGAAAGCTCGCCGACATGTACGTGACCATGAACACGGCGCGTGCCTACGTCTATGCGGTGGCGGCCGCCAGCGATCGCGGCGAGACGACACGCAAGGATGCTGCCGGCTGCATCCTCTATGCCGCCGAGAAAGCGACGCTTCTGGCCCTGGAGACGATCCAGGCGCTCGGCGGCAATGGTTACACCAACGACTATCCCGCCGCCCGGCTGCTGCGCGACGCAAAGCTCTACGAGATCGGTGCCGGAACCTCTGAAATCAGACGCATGCTGATTGGCCGCGAGCTATTTGCTGAGACGGCCTAATCTGAAAGTTCATCCGACAACCATCCTGGTGACAAATGACGGTTTTGAAGTCGCAGATTTCGACGAATTCCGAGAGTTTCAGGACAAATCGCGCGGCGATGGCCGAAGCGATCCGTGCCATCGAGGAAGCTGCTGGGAGTGCCGCAAATGGCGGCGGAGCGACAGCGCGCGAGCGCCATGTTGCCCGCGGCAAGATGCTGCCGCGCGATCGCATCGCGGGCCTCCTCGATCCAGCCACACCGTTTCTCGAGGTCGGATTGACCGCGGCCCACGGAATGTATGGCAACGAAGCGCCGGCTGCGGGCCTGATTACCGGCATCGGCCGCGTCTCGGGGCGCGATTGCATGATCGTCTGCAACGATGCGACCGTCAAAGGCGGCACCTACTTTCCACTGACGGTGAAGAAGCATCTGCGAGCGCAGGAAATTGCCGCCCAGAACAATCTGCCCTGCATCTATTTGGTGGATTCCGGCGGCGCGAATCTGCCGAACCAGGACGAGGTGTTTCCGGATCGCGATCATTTCGGCCGGATATTCTACAATCAGGCAAATATGTCGGCAGCGGGAATTCCCCAGATTGCCGTGGTCATGGGCTCGTGTACGGCGGGTGGCGCCTATGTGCCTGCTATGTCCGATGAGGCGATCATCGTCGAAGGCCAAGGGACGATCTTTCTTGCCGGTCCTCCATTGGTCAAGGCCGCGACCGGCGAAGTTGTTTCGGCGGAGGATCTCGGCGGTGGCGATGTGCACACAAGGCTCTCCGGCGTTGCCGACCATCTCGCTCGTGACGATGCCCACGCACTGGCCTTGGCGAGGCGCGCTGTCGCCAACCTCAATCGCTGCAAGGTTCGCGGCATCGAGCGGCAACCGGTCGAAGCGCCGCTGTTTGATCCGGCCGAAATTGCGGGTATCGTCCCCGCCGATCTACGCGTGCCCTATGACGTGCGCGAAGTCATTGCTCGTGTCGTCGACGGCTCCCGCTTCGATGAGTTCAAGACACGCTACGGGACGACGTTGGTCTGCGGCTTTGCCCATATCCACGGTATTCCCGTTGGCGTTGTCGCCAATAACGGTGTGTTGTTCTCGGAGTCGGCTCTGAAGGGTGCCCATTTCATTGAGCTCTGCTCGCAGCGCAGGATACCGCTCGTCTTCCTGCAGAACATCACCGGCTTCATGGTTGGCCGCAAATACGAGACGGAAGGCATCGCGAAGAATGGCGCCAAGCTCGTTACCGCGGTCGCAACGACTGGCGTGCCGAAGGTGACGATGCTGGTTGGCGGTTCCTTTGGTGCGGGCAACTACGGCATGGCGGGGCGCGCCTTCTCGCCGCGCTTTCTCTGGACATGGCCGAACAGCCGCATCTCGGTCATGGGTGGAGAGCAGGCGGCCGGTGTCCTTGCGACCGTGCGGGGAGAAGCGCTTTCCCGTGCCGGCACCCCCTGGACGCCGGAGGAGGAGGCTACTTTCAAGCAGCCGGTGCTCGATCTCTTCGAACGGCAGAGCCATCCGCTCTATGCGTCGGCGCGCCTTTGGGATGATGGGGTGATTGATCCAGCCAAGAGCCGCGATGTGCTCGGTCTCTCGCTGTCTGCGGCGCTGAATGCACCGATTGAAGCGACGCGCTTCGGCCTATTCCGGATGTGAGGTAGCGATGTTCCAGAAAATTCTCATCGCAAACCGTGGCGAGATTGCTTGTCGGGTGATTCGAACTGCCAGGCGCATGGGGATTGCCACAGTGGCGGTCTATTCGGATGCCGATGTCGGGGCGCTGCATGTCGAGATGGCCGACGAGGCCGTCCGCTTAGGCTCCGCCAGCGCACAGGAAAGCTATCTCTCGATCGAACGGATCTTGGCTGCGGCGGAACGGACCGGCGCTGAAGCCATTCATCCCGGTTACGGGTTTTTGTCCGAGAATGCCGATTTTGCTGCAGCCGTCGAGGCTGCGGGCATCGTCTTCATTGGACCGCAGGCATCCTCCATTCGCGCCATGGGATTGAAGGATGCGGCAAAGGCGTTGATGGAACAATCCGGGGTCCCGGTTGTCCCGGGCTATCATGGCGAGGAACAGAACGACGGGTTTCTGGCCGATCAGGCGACCTTGATCGGCTACCCTGTCCTTATCAAGGCCCGCGCCGGTGGCGGTGGCAAGGGAATGCGACGGGTCGACAGCGAAGAGGATTTTCCAGAGGCGCTCGCCGCCGCAAGACGGGAGGCCATGGCCGCCTTCGGTGACGATGCCGTGTTGATAGAGCGGTGCCTTATTCGACCTCGCCACATCGAAGTTCAGATCTTCGGGGATCGGCATGGCAACGTCGTTCATCTTTTCGAGCGCGATTGCTCGCTCCAGCGCCGCCATCAGAAGGTGATCGAGGAGGCGCCAGCGCCTGGCATGACGCCAGAGATGCGCCGTGCGATGGGCGAGGCGGCCGTGCGCGCGGCGCGTGCCATCTCCTATCGTGGTGCCGGCACCGTGGAGTTCATCGCGGACGTGTCAAACGGCCTTTGGCCGGATCGCTTCTATTTCATGGAGATGAATACCCGCCTTCAGGTCGAACATGCCGTCACTGAGGCAATCACCGGGGTCGATCTGGTCGAGTGGCAATTCCGCGTGGCGGCTGGTGAAGCCCTGCCGAAGAAGCAGTCGGAGCTCGAAATCTACGGCTGGGCCTTCGAGGCGCGAATTTATGCCGAGGATGCGGCCAAGGGTTTCCTGCCCGCGACGGGAACGATCAGGCATCTAGATTTTCCTGACGTTACGGCGCGGATCGATGCCGGGATCCGTCCCGGCGACACGGTCTCCGCTCATTACGACCCTCTGATCGCCAAGATGGTCGTGCACGGGCCCAGTCGGAGTGTCGCGCTGTTGCGACTGACCAGAGCCTTGCAGAGCTCGCATGTCGTCGGCGTCACCACCAATCTCGACTTTCTCGCCAGACTGAGCGCACAGGAGGAATTTACTGCTGGCCATCCGGATACCGGGCTGATCGATCGCAACCTTCGATCGCTGACCGCAATCGAGCCGCCGGTGGACACCGTCGTTGCGCTTGCCGCCGTCCTGTCGTTGGGCGCACTTGCGCAATCATCGGATGGCGACCCATGGCTGACGCTGGGGCACTGGCAGCTTTGGAGCGAAATGCAGCGTATCGTGGTGCTAACCTACCAGGGCGGGCATTCAACGCTGCGGGTTGCCGCCAAGGGATTCGATTTCTTTGCGGTGCACGATGGCCGGCGAGTCATTCCCGTGAAGATCGTCAGCAGGCAGGATGACGGATGCAGGGCGGAGGTCGATGGCCGGCAGGTGCAGGTCAAGGCGAGCGTGGCGGCGCATCATCTGGTTGTCAGCGTGGATCACAGGACGCATGTGTTTCATCTCGGCAACCCGCTCGATTTCAATACGACGGATGTGGCTGACGGCAACAGACTGATCGCGCCGATGCCGGGCTTTATCAAGATCGTGCGTACGAGTTCGGGGGCGGAAGTCTCCGAGGGTGACGCGCTTGTGGTCATGGAGGCCATGAAGATGGAACTCACGCTTGTCGCAGCCCGCGATGGAACGGTGGAAGCCGTCGAGGTGAGTGAAGGGCAGCAGGTCGACGAAGGCGCGGTACTTCTGACGCTGCGGGTAGAGGAGACGTGATTGTGCAGGCCGGAGAATCTTCACTGCTGCCGCGGGACGTGTCGATCGTCGAGATGGCGCCTCGCGATGGTCTCCAGAACGAGAAGGATCTGATTCCGACGGCGACGAAGATCGCCCTGATCGACATGATCTCGGAATGTGGTTTCGAGCGGATCGAGGCGACGAGCTTTGTCAGCCCGAAGTGGGTGCCGCAGCTCGCTGATGCCGCCGAGGTGATGGCCGGTATCAAGCGCAGACCTGGGGTCCGCTACGCCGTTCTGACGCCGAATATGAAAGGCTTCGAGGCTGCAATGGCGGCGGGCGCGGACGAAGTCGCGATCTTCGCGTCTGCCTCGGAAAGCTTCTCGCAGCAGAATATCAACTGCTCGATCGCCGAGAGCATCGAACGTTTCAAGCCGGTTGCCGAAGCAAGCCTTGCGCGCGGCGTCCCCATGCGCGGCTACGTCAGCTGCGTGGTCGAATGTCCCTATGAGGGGGCCGTCTCGCCCGATGCGGCGGCGCGGGTCGTCGAGAGCCTGCATGCATTGGGCTGCTACGAGATCAGCCTCGGCGATACAATCGGCCGAGGACGCCCCGACGAGGTCGACCAGATGCTGGTAACGGTCCTTTCCTTTGCACCGGCGACGATGCTTGCCGGTCATTTCCACGACACCGACGGCTGGGCCCTCGAAAACATCGACGTTTCGTTAAAGCACGGGCTGCGGGTTTTCGATGCGTCGGTCGGCGGATTGGGCGGCTGCCCTTATGCGCCGGGCGCAAAGGGCAACGTCGATACTTTGGCTGTCGCGCAGTTCCTTGCCCGCAAGGGCTACCGGACCGGGCTCTCGGCGGAGAAGCTGGAACAGGCCGCCCGTTTTGCGCAGGGCCTAAGGAGCGCAGGATAATGCCGGAAACGCTGATGATCTCGATCGACGAACGCGGTGTCGCGCGGCTTACGCTTGCCCGCAAAGACAAGCACAATGCAATGTCCGCCGAGATGATCGACGAGTTGACCGAAGCCGCAAGCGCACTTGGGTCGGACAAGAGGGTTCGCGCCATCGTGCTTGCCGGGGCCGGCAAGAGCTTCTGTGCAGGGGGCGATCTGGAGTGGATGAGAGCGCAGTTCCAGGCGAGCCGGGCGGAGAGAATTGCGGAAGCGCGACGGCTGGCTATGATGTTCAAGGCGTTGAACGAACTGCCGAGGCCGCTTATTGGTTGCGTCCACGGGAGCGCTTTCGGCGGCGGTATCGGGTTGATCAGCGTCTGCGATACCGTGATTGCCTCGGAGGCAGCGCGTTTCGGCCTGACGGAGGTCCGGCTTGGGCTAATACCGGCAACGATCAGCCCTTATGTCGTAGCGCGGATCGGCAGTTCTGCAGCGCGGTCCCTATTCGTCTCCGGTCGAATGTTTAACGCTGCCCATGCCAAGTCGATCGGTCTGGTCGCTTCCATTGTCGCGCCCGCCGATCTCGATCGCGCCGTCGACAGGGAGGTCGACGAATTCATTGCGGCCTCGCCGCAGGCTGCAGCACGCGCCAAGGCCCTGGTGCGTTCTCTCGCCTCGCCGATCACGGACGAGATCGTCGAGAGCGTGATTTCTCAGCTCGCGGATAGCTGGGAGACGGACGAGGCACAGGCCGGCATTTCCGCTTTCTTCGAAAGGCAGCGTTCAAATTCATAGCGGGCAGGTTCGACTGCAACGGAAGAACTTGGCGTCAAGTTGAGAGTTGCTCGTCCAATTCGGATTTCCGTGCCCTGTGTGAGCGCCATTTCGCTCCTCACCTCATGTTGAAGGTCGAGTATTCACGACAATGCAGCAGATGCAAGCCGACAGCTGCAGCCTTGGACTTCTGCGCTTGCCCAAGTAAAGTCGACCTAAAACAGACAGTGACAATCGATGGCACCGAAGACCACCCTCAATGCGAAGAACCTGGAAGCACTCGGCGCGAAGCGGCTTGCAGAGCTTCTGATCGACATCAGCACTGGCAGTGCCGCGCACAAGCGACGGCTGCGGATCGAACTTGCCGGAAAGCAGAGCAGCGCTGAAGTTGCAAGGGAGGTAACAAAGCGGCTTTCATCGATCGAGCGCTCCCGCTCCGTGATCAACTGGCGCCGGGTGAAGGCCTTGAAGAGCGATCTGGAGACGCAGCGGCACGTGATCGTTGATACGATCGCCAGCAGCGATCCAGACGAGGCGCTGGAGGTGATGTGGCGCTTCATGGGCTTGGCGCGTTCGATTTTCGAGCGATGCGACGATGGCAACGGCACAATCATGGATGTCTTTTATCAAACCTGCGTCGATCTGGGCACGATAGCGAACGCGGCAAGACCGGACCCGCGCCTGCTCGCCGAACAAACCTTTCGCGCGTTGCAAGGCAATGACTACGGGCAGTATGATCGTCTGATCGAGAATCTGTCGCCAGCGCTGGGTGCGGAAGGCCTCGATTGGCTGAAGTCGTTGTTCGACGATTGGGCAAAAGCGCCGGTCGATGCGCCGGCTGAGGCAGGCCGTGTCGTGATCGGTTGGGGAAGCAGTGGTCCGGTTTACGAAGACGAGATCAATCTCCTCCATCGCGACAGAACCATCAGGTCAGCATTGGAGCAGATCGCCGACGCCCAGGGTGATGTTGATGCCTTCATCGCGCAGCAGAGCGAGCAGGCGAGATCCGTGCCAACGATTGCGGCAGAAATCGCCCAGCGTCTGCTGAAGGCGGACCCTGCCGGAGAGGCATGGGATGCCATCAATCGCGTTGAGATGAAGGGCAGACCATCCCCGTTCGAGTGGGAAGAGGCCCGCCTCGATGTGCTTGAAGCTCTCAGCCGGAGTGACGAAGCGCAGGCCTTTCGCTGGCAGTGCTTCGAACAATCGCTGAACGAGCGGCACCTGCGAGCTTTTCTGAAGCGCCTACCGGATTTCGATGATCTCGAAGCAGAAGAGAACGCCTTCAACTATGTGAGCCGCTTCCAGGATGTCCACCAAGCGCTCGCCTTCCTGGTGTCATGGCCGGCGCTCGACAAGGCTGCGACGCTCGTTCGCACGCGTGCAGCCGAACTTGATGGCGATCCCTACGAACTGTTGACACCGGCGTCCGAGCATCTGCAGGAGAAGTATCCGTTGGCAGCGACCATCGCCCTGCGGGTTATGATCGACTTTACGCTCGATCGAGCGAAATCCAGTCGCTATCGCTTTGCCGCGCGGCATCTCTTTGAATGTGAGCGACTGTCGACGAAGATTAGCGACTTCGACACTTTTACGTCACATCCCGGCTATGTTGCAGAGTTGAGGGGCAAGCACGCGAAGAAGACCGGATTCTGGACCGCCGCAGGACCGTGAGGAAGGATCATCTGCATCTGCACGGGCCAAGGCACCCTCTTAGTTTTCTGATCATCGCCATATCATCTCCCACCGCTGTTGATGATCCTCCCTTGGAGGTGAGCCAAGGACTATCCGGGCGCATCAAAGCTTTGGCGAAAAAGCCTGAGCTCCCTTCGCGCCACGAGCGCGGGTGGTCGTGTTCACCGTGAACTATTCCATTGTCGCAGCGGCGGCCATTCAGCGCGCTGACGGGGCGGCAGAAATCCCGAACGCAAGTCAGAAAATCCAAATCTCCCAGATCCCGAGGCGTATGGAATAGGGAAGCGCGCGCTACTTATTATCGAGCCGCTAGCCTTTGTAGAATTCGAGATGGCTGCTTCGCATAATGAGTGATGGTATCCAGAGCCGCCAAAGAGACGGATCCCTTTTTCTCGGCAAAATCCCAGGTAGCGAAGCACGCCAGAATAAACGCAGCGATGACGTATCTCATGGTATTCTTATATGCTGAGGCGCTTAAAGCAACGTAAAGCACGGCCTCGTCGACCCGCTCGTCGGGCATGAGGCGTCGCTGAGAGCCACATATGCACGAAAAAGGAGGATAGAAATGCGAATGATGCTCAAAGTTTCGCTTCCCGTTGACAAGGGAAACGCAGCAATCAAAGACGGCAGCCTCGTCACCAAGATTCAATCGATCCTCGCTGATCTCAAACCCGAAGCGGCCTACTTCACGGAATTCGACGGGAAAAGAACGGGCCTTATTTTCTTCGACATGACGGACACCTCGGAGATACCGGGTGTTGCTGAGCCATGGTTCCTTGCGTTTGATGCCAGTGTTGAGATCAAGGCGGTCATGAACCGCGATGACCTGGCGAAGTCCCGGCCCGGGATCGAGAGGGCAGTCGAGAGCTTCGGCTGAATCACACCGCGGCGGATTGCGTAGCGCCTAACTATCACGGACGCGCCGTCAGCGTGGTCCTGCGATGTTGGTCGGCTTTAACATGTGCGCTCAATGAGTTAAAAAAACGCATTTTCTTAACACGTCTGAGCCTCATGTTAAACTCGCGAACATTCGCTTACATGCAGCCAGACATCGCCAGCCGGTCGATCCTGAGTATTGGGATGCGCAGCAAATACTTGGTCGTGCCGAGAATGTGGCCCTAGCCAATTTGGGCGACGAGATCCATGCTTGACGAAAACCAGAGGCTACGGGACAACCTTGGAACGCAAGGGATCCAATGGCATCGTCTTGCCCGACGGCAATCTCAACAATCCGTCGCTGACATGGCTGTGGCGCTGGTGCGAGGGCAAGGCTAAAAGCCTCGCTGTAGTGGGGCTGCCGGAAGAAACTTTCCGCTCAGCCGATGCGACGGTTAAGGCCTCGCTGGTCTTCCTGAAGCGCTTCAGCAAAGACGATCAGAAGGCCTGGGACGCGGCATGGACCGCCGCGAAGGCCACGCATGACGCAGCCTTCGAAGCGGAACGCGACAAGCTTTGTGACGCATTCGGCACGCGCATTATTTCGGGCGACGACAAGGACGCCGCACGCGTGCTGAAGGAGCTTTCGGCGATCGGCATCGAGCGCGTGCCGCCCGCATGGTTCTCGGCCGATGCGCCGCCCTATCCCAAAGGCATCAGCGCGACGAAGCTCAAGAAAGTGGGCTGGGCCGACAGCGCGAAGGATCGCAAGAAGGCGGCGGCGCTCGTGATCACCCGGCGATTATGGGAAACGTCGGACCACTTCAGTCCAGGATCTACCCTCGGCGCATCCCGGTCTCGATGGTGAGAATGGCGATCGTCTTGAGGAATGGGATCTGTCCGGCGTCGCAGCCATCGAGGAGACGTTGCTCCTCGTCACCGGTCAGGCGCCGGCTGCGCTCGTTTCGGATTACCGGACGGCGGACGAGCTTCACCACATTGCGGCTAAGCGGCAGCCCCCAATGGCGGCTGGCAACGTCGATGTTTCACGTCGTCGGCATCTTGTCGAATTTCGGCAGTGCCGGATCGAGGTGATCCCAGGCATGTCCGGCTGCTGTCCAGGACACCAGCTGTGGCTTATAGCGGCTTGGGTCGTCGAGGCTTGCCGGCGTGACGATGAACACATCCGGCATGTCGGGAAATGTCATGTGGACGGACGAACCGCATGTCGGGCAGAAGGCACGTCGCTTGACGGTTCCGCCATCGCCGACGGTCTGCCAATGCGATGCTTCTCCCTTGACCTTCACCTCAGCCGCAACAAAAGTCAGGTGCGATTGATGTCCGGTGCCGCTGTCGCGCTGACATTGCCGGCACTGACAGTCAACCATGACGGCCGGTTCGCCTGATATCTCGTAGCGGATTTCGCCGCAGGCGCAGCCACCGGTATAGGGCGTGTTCATGTCGTTCTCCTGTTGCTTCAATGCAGCCTTTGCGAAGACGCCTCTTCGGCGACCACTCTGTCGAGATTCTTGACCACTTTTTTCCAGCCTTCGCTCATGTTGCGGTAGGCGGTGTCGTTCTTCGGAAGCACGAAGCCGGAATGGGTGAGGCGCAGGCGCGTGCCCGTCTCGGCCGTGGAGAGGGTGAAGGTGACCACGGTCTCCAGTTTCGAGCCATAGCCGTCATTGCCCTCATGGCCGCCCTTCCACGCATAGGACAGACGCTCATTCGGCACGACCTCCAGCACCTCGCAATGAATGGTGCCGTCCCATTCGCCTGCCGGCTTGGTTTGAAAGGTGAAATGGCTGCCGACTGCAGGCTCGAAGCCAGTCGGCGCCATCAGCCAACGGCCGATGAGCTCGCCGCTCGTCAAGGCTTTCCAGATGACTGCGGGCGCGTGCGGGAAGACGTCGTCGACCACAATGGCCTGCGTGTCCGGATTCACGGCTTGGTTCATGGGTCAATTTCCTTCAGCAGGTTTCTCAGATCGGCGAAGCGTTCGCGCCAGAATACGCCATAGTCGCTCATCCAGTCGGCTAGCGGGTCCAGACCGTCGGGGAGGGCACGATAATAGACATTGCGCCCCTCGGGGCGCTCGCAAACAAGGCCGGCCTGTTTCAAGGACTTGAGATGTTGTGAGATAGCGCCCTGCGTCACACTGCTGCCGCGGGTCAACTCAACGACGGTGATCTCGTCGGAATTGACGATGCGCTCGAACACGGCCCGCCGCGTGGGATCAGCAAGGGCGCGCATGACAGCAGTTATGGTTTCAGCCTCGGTCATGAGCAATCAAATAGCCGACACTAATCAATTAGTCAATGCTATTTGAATTAACCTATGCGCCAATGCACGAAGGGACGGCTCTCGCCGCCCCCTTCCGCATCGCAGTAGTGGCTGCCACAGCCTGCATGCTAGGCACATGCATGGCTACCCCGGACGAGCAACGAGATCATCCGCACTGAGGTGTGCGTATCTCCGGAGCATTCGCAGTTCCTTGTGCCCGCTGATCGTAGAAACCTCGATCACGTTGAGACCGGCGCGGCACCGAAGCGATCGACCGGGGCCTCCAGGTCACGCGCCCACTTCTCCCCTTCCAGCTTCGTACCAAAGGACTTGCAGCGGGGTTTCATGCCGCGCCGGCGAACCTGTGCTTGCCAGCGTCCTCTAAGTTTGCGGATCGTCGCCATGTGATCTCCCATCGATACCGAAGATCACCCGTAGATGCCCCTGGGAGGAAGCCAAGGACTACCCCGGCGCATAACGAACATCTACCTATCACTTCGGCGTTGCCAACAGGTCTCGAAACGAAGGACGCTGAGTCGCCGGTCGTTCTCTACACACCATCGGCGCGCCGATATAACGGGCTGCCGGAGATCGATTATCCGTTCCACGACCGTGACGCACTGGTGACCAATTGCGGCCGCATCTGCATCTACCGCAAGAAGATCAATATCTCGACCGTGCTGGCAGGACAGAAACTGGGAATCAAGGAAGTCGACGACGGTATTTGGCTCGTTAGCTTCATGCACTATGATCTGGGAGATATCGACCTGGAGCAGAGGACTTTGCAAACCATCGACAACCCGTTCGGCACGAGGTTGTCACCCATGTGTTAAGTACGTTTTGTTACCTATGTCTCCGGGCTGGACAGAGGATTTAATGGCGGAGAGGGTGGGATTTGAACCCACGATACCCTTGCAGGTATGCCGCATTTCGAGTGCGGTGCATTCGACCACTCTGCCACCTCTCCGCGGTCTGGTCGGCGCTTGTTCGGCGCGGGCGTTCTCTTAGCGAGAGAATGACGGGCTGGCAAGACGAAATCTCAATGCTTTTCATCCTTTTGTCTTGACAGTGTTTTTGGCCTCGCGTATCTCGGCTTCGCAATAGGTGTGGATAAGTCCGCGCCTTGCCAGTCTCGCGTTCGCGCGGGGCGGATCACCGGCAGCGAGAGTTCTGGGCGAAAGCCTCTGAAATCCCTGCTTAACCTCGACTGATAAAAAGACGGCCACCTGCTTGTTGCGGGTATGAGCCGGAACGAACATGAAAGGATAAAAAATGTTCGCAGTCATCAAGACCGGCGGTAAGCAGTACCGTGTGGCAGCAAACGACGTGCTGACCATCGAGAAGCTTGAAGCAACCGCTGGCGACGCAATTGAATTCACCGAAGTCCTCGTAATCGGCGAAGGCGCCGACGCTGCGATTGGTGCTCCCTTCGTCAAGGGCGCTTCCGTCAAGGCCGAAGTGGTCGAGCACAACCGCGGCAAGAAGGTCATCGCCTTCAAGAAGCGCCGTCGTCAGAACTCGAAGCGTACGCGCGGCCATCGCCAGCATCACACCGTTGTCCGTATTACGGACATCGTGGCTGCTCAGTAAGATCACGGGACTTTAAGGTTTAAAGGAGAACTCCAATGGCACACAAAAAAGCTGGCGGTTCATCGCGCAACGGTCGTGATTCCGAATCCAAGCGCCTTGGCGTGAAGAAGTTCGGCGGCGAAGCCGTCATCGCAGGCAACATTATCGTGCGTCAGCGCGGTACGCAGTGGCATCCGGGTTCCAACGTCGGCCTCGGCAAGGATCACACGATCTTTGCTCTTACCGCCGGCAATGTGAACTACCGAACGAAGGCCAACGGTCGCGTATACGTGTCTGTAATGCCGAAAGCGGAAGCAGCGGAATAAGCCGGTAGCGCTCTAAAACAGCCGGCGTCTCATCGACCCGGCTGAGCGTATCAGGTTCAGTCCAGAAAACAGGGGAGATGGGGCGCCATCTCCCCTTTTTTCTTGTCCAACGAAGGAGGACTGAACATGCAAGGCGAATTGTTAAGGGAAGGCCAATCGCGGTCTCCCCGGGAAGACCAGCGGTCTCCCAAGGAACGGCTGAGGCCGGAACGGTTAAGGACCGATTGCCCTGTCTTATTGTCGGAACGGCTCGTCATGCGCGCGCCGCACGAAGAAGACATCGACGCCCTTGCCCATCTTGCCAACAACGCCAAAGTCGCCACCATGGTGTCGCGTATGCCGCACCCGTACACGGCCAATGATGCCGCCGACTTCGTGCGTCGCACGAAAAACGGCGAGATCGGCAAGTGCGTCTATGCGATTACCAAAGCGGAGAACGGCGCATTTGTGGGTTGCTGCGGGGTCGAACCGCATCTCGACGGGCGGACTGTCGAGATTGGTTACTGGCTTGGAGAACCTTACTGGAATCAAGGCTTTATGACCGAGGCATGCCACGCTCTGGTCGATATGGTCTTCCGTACAAGGCAGGATGTCGATCAGATCGATGCCCGTTGCCGGGTCATGAACGTCGCTTCGCGGCGGGTCATCCAGAAGTGCGGTTTCCAGTTCCAGGGATCGGGGCTGGCGGCATCACTGGCGCTCGGCAGCAACGTGCCGGTCGAGTGGTACAGGCTCGATCGCAAGACCTGGATGTCGTTGAGAAGCTGGGGGAGCGTCTTATGAACGCGATCAGTCTTCGAAGATCCAGGAGCCAGTCGATGACGCCCGGTTCGCTGTCGGTCATCACAACGGATCGGCTGGTGCTGCGCCCGCACAGGCTGAGTGACGCGGATGCGATTGCAGACACGTTGTCCGATTTCGCCGTCACCCGGATGCTCGCGCGCGTTCCTGCTCCCTACGACAGGCAGGACGCGCTCGACTGGCTGGTGCCGGTGACGGCCGGAAGCATGCCCGATTGGCAGTTTGCCATCACGGCCGGCGACGATGCTCATATCGGCGTCGTCTCGGTCGAGCTTCGCCATGGACTTTGGCACCTTGGCTATTGGCTGAACCGCTACTACTGGCGGCGGGGCTACATGAGCGAGGCGGTATCGGCTGTGTTGGGGCGCTTTTCGCGCCGAATGCCTGAGATAGCGGTCCATTCCGGTGTCTTCGCCGACAACCCGGCGTCGCTGAAGCTGCAGGAAAAGCTTGGCTTCCGGATGACCGGTTGCAGCGAAATCTACAGCTTCGCGCGCAACACTATGGTGACGCATGTCGAGACGATGCTGAAGCCAGGTGCCCTGCAACAGGCCAGGATCGCTTGAGATGAAAAGGAGGCGTCCCGATACATCAGGACGCCTCGACCCCTATGCCTCGATCTCGACCCAGACGGGAAAGTGATCGGAGCCGACCGAATTCGTATCGATCTTTGCCGATTTCAGGCGGCCAGCAACGCCGCAGCTGACAAAGCAGTAATCAAGATGCATGCGTTTGCCGTGATCCTTGGGATCCATCCAGCTATAGCTGCCGGGCGTGTAGGGCTTCAGCGCCGCAAGTGCGTCGATGGGCGTGCCAATGCGCGGGACGCGGCCGTAATAGCCGTCGGTGGCGCCAGCGAAAATGCAATATTCCGGCGATTCCGGCGTCATGTTGAAGTCTCCCATGACGATATAGTCCTCGGGCAGCGGCGGATCGCTAATATCGAATTCTGCGGAACCCGTGAGCGACCCGCCCTCGGTAACAAAGGCATTGATGCGCTCGTTCAGGTGGGAACGCTGCCGGGCGCGCTCGTCGATGGAGACATGATCGAGATGCACCGAGTAAACACGCAGCGCGCCGGCAGGCGTCCCGATAACGGCCTCAGTCGCCCCGCGCTGGAGATTAATCTTGGAGATCGTTCGGCTGCGCGGCAGAAGCAGTGTTCGGGTCGACAGGATCGGCCAGCGCGAGAGCACCATGTTTCCGAACTGGAAACGGGTTCCGCGCGGCGGCCAACCGTCGGAAGCCTCCTCGACATGCAGATCACATGCAGGTCCATAGGCCCAGAAATGGTTGGGAAAAAGCGCGGCAAGGTCCGCAACCATGTCGGCATAGTCGTTGCGAACGAAGCCCCGGGTCACCTCCTGGAGCGCGATGATGTCGCCGCCCTCGAGGCTCGCAGCGATTCGGTCGAGGTCGTAGATGCCATCAAGACCGAAGCCGTACTGTATGTTATAGCTCGCAAACTTCACGATAACCCTTTGACCTCCGATTGAACCGCCTATATCGAAAGCGGCAAGAGGGGCGATGAGCTGCCACTGGACAATGGAAGTAAAATGAAATTTCTCGACGAAGCAAAGGTCTATATCAAGTCCGGAGACGGCGGCGGGGGCAGTGTCTCCTTCCGGCGCGAGAAGTTCATCGAGTTCGGCGGCCCCGACGGCGGAGACGGCGGACGCGGCGGCGATGTGTGGGTCGAGGCGGTCAATGGTCTCAACACGCTGATCGACTTCCGCTACCAGCAGCACTTCAAGGCTAAAATCGGCACGCACGGTATGGGTAGAAACCGCACCGGCGCCAACGGCGATGATGTCACACTCAAGGTTCCGGTCGGCACGCAGGTTCTCGAAGAGGACCAGGAAACATTGATCTGCGACCTGACGAGAGAGGGGCAACGGTTCCGGATCGCGACGGGCGGCAATGGCGGTTTCGGCAACGCGCATTTCAAGTCGTCGGTCAACCAGGCGCCGGATTGGGCAAATCCGGGTCTGCCCGGCGAAGAAAAGACGGTCTGGCTGCATCTGAAGCTGATTGCTGATGCCGGCCTCGTCGGTTTGCCAAATGCCGGTAAGTCGACCTTTCTTGCAGCTGTAACGCGTGCCCGACCGAAGATCGCCAACTATCCCTTCACGACGCTTCACCCAAACCTCGGCGTGGCCACCATCGACGGGCAGGAGTTTATTCTCGCTGATATTCCCGGGTTGATCGAAGGCGCGCATGAAGGCGTGGGCATTGGCGATCGCTTCCTTGGACACGTCGAGCGCACGCGCGTGCTGCTGCATCTCGTGTCTGCGCAGGAGGAAAAAGTCGGCAAGGCTTATACGACGGTCAAGACGGAGCTCGAAGCCTATGGCAACGACCTGACCGACAAAGCCGAGATCGTTGCGCTTTCGCAGATCGACGTACTGGACGATGCAACACTGAAGAAGAAAACGAAGGAACTTGCCAAGGCTTGCGGCAGGACACCGTTCCAGATTTCGGCGGCGACTGGCAAGGGCATGACCGAAGTGTTGCGTGCCCTGCGGGATATCATCGTCGAGGCGAATGCCGGTGCGGCGGAAAAGCTTGCCAAGGCACCAAAGCTTCGCCACCGCGACATGGTGTCGGATGACGAAGGCGAGGCGAATGACGACGCGTAAGTCGCTTCAGCGCTATCGGCGCGTCGTCATCAAGATTGGCTCGGCTCTCCTCGTCGATCGCAAGACGGGTCTGAAGAAGGCATGGCTGGACGCGATGTGCCGCGATATTGCGGCGCTGAAAGCCAAGGGCGTTGACATCCTCGTCGTTTCCTCGGGCGCGATCGCGCTCGGCCGGTCGGTCCTCGACCTGCCTTCGGGCGCGCTGAAGCTGGAGGAAAGCCAGGCGTCGGCGGCCGTCGGCCAGATCGCCCTGGCGCGTGCCTGGTCAGAAAGCCTGTCGAGGGACGAGATTGTTGCCGGCCAAATTCTCCTGACGCTCGGCGACACCGAAGAGCGCCGCCGCTATCTGAACGCGCGCGCCACCATCAATCAGCTTTTAAAGATCGGTGCCGTGCCGATCATCAACGAGAACGACACCGTTGCCACCAGCGAAATTCGCTACGGTGACAATGATCGTCTGGCTGCGCGTGTCGCGACGATGACCGGCGCCGATCTCTTGATTCTGCTATCCGACATCGATGGTCTCTATACGGCGCCGCCGCATCTCGATCCCCAGGCGGAGTTTCTCGCCACGATCGCTGAGATCACGCCTGAGATCGAAGCCATGGCGGGTGGCGCAGCGTCCGAGCTGTCGCGTGGCGGCATGCGCACCAAGATCGATGCCGGCAAAATCGCCACGACGGCCGGCTGCGCAATGATCATTGCCTCCGGTAAAACGGACAGTCCGCTCTCTGCAATCGAGAGTGGGGCGCGTTCCTCATGGTTTGCGCCGTCAGGCACGCCCGTCACAGCGAGAAAGACCTGGATTGCGGGCCAGCTGCAGCCGGCGGGTGAACTTCACGTCGACGAGGGCGCCGTTGCTGCGCTCGGTGCCGGCAAGAGCTTGCTTCCCGCAGGCGTGCGCAAGGTTGTCGGGCTGTTCAGCCGCGGCGATACGGTGGCGATCGTCGGCCCCCACGGCCGCGAGATCGCCCGAGGGCTTGTCGGCTACGATGCCGAAGAGGCGCGGCAGATCACCGGCCGCAAGTCTGCGGAGATCGAGGCGATTCTCGGATACGCGGGACGCGCGGCGATGATCCATCGCGACGACATGGTGATGACCTCGCAGATCAAATCAAAATCAGAAAGGCAGAAGAAGGACGCAAGCTATGCTTGATACCGTTGCGCAGAGCCCTGACATTGACGTGCTGATGAACGACATCGGCCGCAAGGCAAAGGCCGCGGCGCGACCGTTGGGCTTTGCATCCACCGAGGCGAAGAACAGGGCGTTGAGTGCCATGGCAGATGCGATCCTCGCCGGCAACGATCACATCCTCTCGGAGAATGCCAAGGATCTTAAGGACGTCGCCGGCACTGATATGCTCGAGTCCTTCGTCGATCGTTTGACTTTGACCGAAAAGCGTATCGCCGACATGGCCGAGGGTATCCGCGCGATTGCCGCCCTCAAGGATCCGGTCGGCGAGGTGGTCGCAGCCTGGGAGCGGCCGAATGGCTTGAAGATCGAGCGCGTTCGCACACCGCTCGGCGTCATCGGGGTGATTTTCGAGAGCCGTCCGAACGTGACGGCGGATGCGGGTGCGCTTTGCCTGAAAGCCGGCAATGCGGTCGTTCTGCGTTGTGGTTCGGACTCTCGGCGTTCTTCGCAGGCGATCCATGCCTGCCTCGTACAGGGCTTGAAGGCCGCCGGACTTCCAGACCATGCCATTCAGCTCGTGCCGGTGACCGACAGGGCCGCCGTCGGCGCGATGCTGCGCGGACTGGATGGTGCAATCGACGTTATCGTTCCGCGTGGCGGCAAGAGTCTTGTGGCGCGCGTTCAGAATGAGGCCCGAGTGCCCGTCTTCGCGCACCTCGAGGGGCTTTGCCATATTTATGTGGACGCGTCCGCCGATCTCCGTATGGCGAAGGAGATCGTCGTCAATGCGAAGATGCGGCGCACGGGTATCTGCGGTGCAGTGGAGACGATTCTCGTCGATAGTGCTGCAGCCGATACACATCTTCGTCCGCTGCTGGAAGCCGTGGCGGGAGCCGGTTGCGAGATCCGCGGTTCGGCCGCCGTTGTTCAGGCAATGCCTGGCGTGAAGCCCGCCACGGAGGAAGACTGGTCGACAGAGTATCTGGATGCCATCGTTTCGGTCGCCGTCGTCGACGGCATTTCCGGCGCGATCCAGCATATCCAGACCTACTCCTCCAACCACACCGAGGCCGTGATTGCCGAGGATCCAACCGTGGTGGAGAGGTTCTTCACCGAGGTTGATTCGGCGATCCTGCTGCACAATGCATCGACGCAATTTGCCGATGGCGGTGAGTTCGGAATGGGTGCCGAGATCGGCATCGCGACCGGCAAGATGCACGCTCGCGGCCCTGTGGGCGTCGAGCAGCTGACATCCTTCAAATACCGCGTGCACGGCACCGGACAGACCCGGCCCTGACGTGATCAACGACGAAATCGACCGGCGTTGCTTTCGCATGCCGCATAGCGAGCGGGGCATGGTGGTCGGTCTTTTCGGCGGTTCGTTCAATCCGCCGCATGAGGGACACGCGCTGGTCGCCGAAATCGCAATCAAGCGTCTCGGCCTCGACCAGTTGTGGTGGATGGTCACTCCCGGCAATCCGCTGAAGGATCGGCGGCATCTGCTGCCGCTTGCCGAACGCATCGTTTTGAGCGAGCGGCTTGCCCGACATCCCTCGATCAAGATCACGGCGTTCGAGCGTGATTTCGCGACGAGCTTCACGGCGAACACGTTGGCGCGCGTCAAAGCGCGCAACCCGCATGTCCATTTCATCTGGATCATGGGGGCGGACAGCCTGAAGACTTTCCATCTGTGGCAACGCTGGCAGGACATCGTCAACACATTTCCGATTGCCGTTATCGACCGGCCGGGCTCCACGCTGTCGTTTCTGTCGTCGAAGATGGCGAGGACATTTGATTTCGCTCGCATCGATGAGGACGATTCCCGCGCGCTCTGGAAGCGGCGGGCACCAGCCTGGACGTTCATACACGGTCCTCGATCCGGCCTCAGCTCGACCGCCATCCGCGCCACGAACGGTGCCTTGAAATAAGTTCGATTTTCCGTGAGAGCGCAAATGAAAAGCCCGACGGGGGAGGAGATCCGTCGGGCTTCATAAACTTGATCGACAACTGGGAGGAGGAGTGTTGCCGATCCATATCCAACGGCTTTGGGAGGAGGAGATCGCCGTTCGATGAAAGTGTTGTACCATAGTCCTCGGATTTTTGAAGCGAGTCCATTGCATTGCAGCAATGCGTCATGAGCATAGCTGTAGCTGGAAACCGTTTCCAGTTTGCTCATTTCTTTTGCATTCTCAACGATTTCTGCCGAAGCATCACGATCTCTGCAAGCTTTCCCCTAGAATTTTAGGGTCGCTTTCGCGTTTTCAAGGAGTAGCATTGCTCAGCCATGCACATCACGAATGCGTGAAGTCGGGGGTTGGCGAGCGACCAGATGGTTATGCTCACGAAAATATAACGCTGGCCAAGTCGCTGGCAACGTTATATTTCTCCGGATATTTCGAAGATTCGGGGAGAGATCATGCGCAGTCGCCGCCAATGGATCAAATTTGCCGCCGCTGCCATTTCGGCAGTCTTCACGGGTGTTGCCGCAACGCCTGCCGCAGCTGCGGAAAAGGTCACTGTTTTTGCGGCGGCCAGCCTGAAGAACGCGCTCGATGAAGCGAACGCCGCGTGGGCAAAGGACGGCGGTAAGGAAGCCGTTGCCTCCTATGCTGCGAGCTCGGCGCTTGCAAAGCAGATCGAAGGCGGCGCGCCTGCCGACATCTTCATCTCCGCCGACCTGGACTGGATGGACTATCTTGCGAAGAAGAGCCTGATCAGGGTCGACGGCCGGTCAAATCTGTTGGGTAACCGGATCGTACTTGTCGCAACCAAGGATCACGCCAAGCCGGTCGAGATCAAAAAGGGTTTTGACCTCGCTGCTCTGCTCGGTGACGGCAAACTCGCGATGGGCGAGGTGAAGTCTGTGCCGGCCGGCAAGTATGGCAAGGCTGCACTCGAAGCGCTTGGCGTGTGGCCCTCGGTTGCGGCCAAGGTCGCCGGTGCCGAGAGCGTTCGTGCCGCGCTCGCCCTGGTATCGCGCGGCGAGGCGCCTTATGGCATCGTGTACCAGACCGACGCCGCCGCCGATACGGGCGTTGCTGTCGTCGGCACGTTCCCGGCGGACTCGCATCCGCCGATCGTTTATCCAATTGCCATTCTCTCCGAGAGCAAGAACCCGGATGCTAGGGCTTACCTGGAATTCCTGAAATCGGAAAAGGCGGCTCATTTTTTTACCGAGCAAGGCTTCACCATCTTGAAATGATTGCGAATTTTCGCATGAAGACATAGCGTGAGAAGGCCCGTCCGACAGGGCCTCCTATTTTTGGAGAAAACAGCTTGGATGCGCTCGGCCTGAGCAATGATGAATGGACGGCGATCTTGCTCAGCCTGCGCGTGTCAGTGGTGGCGATGCTGGCGAGTCTCCCGTTTGGCATCGGGGTCGCCCTTCTGCTCGCGCGCGGGCGGTTTTGGGGTAAGTCGGTTCTCAATGGTGTCGTTCACCTGCCGCTGATCCTGCCCCCTGTCGTCACGGGCTTCATTTTACTGATCCTCTTCGGGCGGCGCGGGCCGATCGGCAGTTTTCTCGATCAGTATTTCGGCATCGTATTATCTTTCCGCTGGACAGGTGCAGCACTTGCCTGCGCGGTCATGGCCTTTCCCTTGATGGTGCGCAGCATCCGGCTTTCGATCGAAGCGGTCGATCGAAAATTGGAGGAGGCAGCCGGCACGCTGGGAGCCAGTCCAATCTGGGTCTTTCTGACGATCACGCTACCCCTGACGCTCCCTGGGATCATTGCCGGCATGGTTCTTTCCTTTGCCAAAGCGATGGGAGAGTTCGGGGCGACGATTACGTTCGTCTCCAACATTCCGGGCGAGACGCAGACGCTTTCGTCCGCGATCTATTCCTTTACGCAGGTGCCGGGCGGTGATGCCGGCGCTTTGCGATTGACCCTCGTCGCCATCGCCATCTCGATGGTCGCGTTGCTTGCCTCGGAATTCCTCTCCCGCATCGCCGGTCGGAGGATCGATCCGGAATGACGCTCGTCGTGAAAGCAAAGCAGCGGCTTGGTGCCTTCGCGCTTGATGCCGCCTTTACGTCGGAGTGCGGTATCACAGCGCTTTTCGGTCGTTCCGGTTCCGGCAAGACGTCTATGATCCGTATCATTGCCGGTTTGGCGCGGCCCGACGATGGACAGGTGATCCTCGACGGCGAGGTCGTCACGGATACCGACCGGCGAATCTTTGTTGCGAAGCATCGCCGCAGGTTCGGTTATGTCTTCCAGGAGGCGCGGCTGTTTCCGCACCTCAGCGTCCGTCACAACCTGTCCTATGGTCGGTGGTTTGCCAAAGCCGCCGGTCCGGCGGAGAGCCTGGATCGAATTGTTGCATTGCTCGGCATCGAAAACTTGCTCGAGCGCAGGCCGGAAAAGCTCTCCGGTGGCGAGAAGCAACGCGTGGCAATTGGCCGGGCGCTGCTCTCTGCTCCGCGTCTGCTATTGATGGACGAGCCGCTGGCGGCTTTGGATGATGCCCGAAAGGCCGAGGTCATGCCCTATCTCGAGCGGCTGCGCGACGAGATGGATATTCCGATCGTCTATGTCAGCCATTCGATCACCGAGGTAGCGCGCCTCGCCAATCAGGTCGTGGTCATGCAGGATGGCAAGGTGGAGGCGGTCGGTTCAGCCTTGGATGTGCTGAGCCATCCGCCCGCCTCGTTCGAACGGCGTGACACTGGTGCTCTCCTCGAAGGTAAAGTGGAAAGCGTCGACGCACAGCATCGCATTGCGACGATTGCCTTAAAATCGGCCCGGCTTCGTGTCCCGGGAGCGATGCTCACACCTGGCAAGGCCGTTCGCGTCCGGATCCCCTCCCGTGATGTCATGCTCGCGATGAGAGAGCCCGAGGCACTAAGCGCGTTGAACATTCTGAAGGGCACTGTTCAGAACATGACGCAGGCTGATGACGCGACGGTCGATGTTCTGATGGATTGTGGCGGGGATATCATTCTTTCCCGGATTACAAGCTTTTCGGCAGAGCGGCTGGGCGTGTGCATCGGGGCGCCGGTCTTCGCCGTCATAAAGACTGTCGCCCTGGAACAATGATCAGCGACTACTGTTGGCCTCCAGCCATGCCAGATCCTCCGCAAGCGTGGACTTCATCATCCGCTCCATCTTTCGAAAGCGGGCAAGGAGTTCATCGCCAAACGGCGTCAGAGCCGCACCCCCTCCCTTCTGCCCACCGCGCTGGGATTCGACTACGGGGTCCCGGAACATCCTGTTCATGTCGCTGACAAGCAACCAGGCGCGACGATAGGACATGTCCATCGCTCTGCCGGCGGCGGAAATCGATCCCGTGTCCCTGATATGTTCGAGCAGCTCCATCTTGCCGCGCCCAAGCCTGTCTTGATGGGGAAAGCTGATGCGGAGAATCGGAGTGAGTGTGTCTGCGGCGGGGCTTTTCATCGGACGGGTCTTTTGTAGTCGGAAACGGAACTTACTTTACGTGCGGTCATAGGGGCTGTACACAGCCGGCGACATGCAGTCCTCCATTCAACAAAGGTTTGTTACTAAGACGGACATTCACGCTTTGTGATTGTGCGCGTCTTGAAACGTTAATGGTTTGGTGCCTATCTTAACTATGATTTGGTCACCAAATCAGTGATGTGCATGTTTTGTCATTCCGAGAAAGGGAAAGCGCTGACAACAGTACACGCCAAGGGAAAAACGCTTGCCGTTGTCCCAAAGAGCCCGGAACGTGGCGCCGATGCTGCCGCCCGCGCCCTGCACGCCGTCCTCACAAGCCTCGAGGACTCTAAGGCTGAAGATATCGTCACCATCGACATCGCTGGAAAATCGGCACTGGGGGACTTCATGGTCGTCGTCTCCGGGCGCTCGAACAGGCATGTCATGGCGATCTCTGACCACCTGCTGACTGATCTCAAAGACGAGGGCCTTGGAAGCGCCCGTGTCGAAGGTCAGGAAGGCGGCGATTGGATCCTGATCGACACCGGCGATGTCATCGTCCATGTCTTCCGTCCTGAGATACGCGAGTTCTACAACATCGAAAAGATGTGGGCCGCGCCTGATATGGACGAGGAAACGGTGCACTAACAGGCTGCCTGGACGCTGCGTCCGGCGCCTGATAGACGGCATTTCATTGGCCGGATGATCGAACCCGGCCAGCGGCACGTGTGTGTCGCCTTATGCCGAACTGCGGGAGCGGATGATGCGTGTTGGTCTTTTTGCAGTGGGGCGGCTGAAGTCCGGCCCGGAGAAAGATCTTGCGGCCCGCTATTTCGATCGCTTTGCCAAGGCCGGCCCCGCGGTTGGCCTCGAATTCTCCCGCGTGGCCGAAGTTGCCGAAAGTCGTGCCTCGAATGCCGATACCCGCAAGCGTGACGAAGCGGCGATGCTGCAAAAGTCGCTGGCCGATGGGAGCGTTCTCATTCTGTTGGACGAGCGGGGCAAGGCATTGGATAGCGAAGGATTTGCCAGCCTCCTTGGAAACTATCGCGATCAGGGAAAGCGCGACCTGACGATTGCTATCGGCGGTGCCGACGGTCTCGATCCGTCGCTATACGACCTTGCCGATGCCACCCTTTGTCTCGGCAAGATGACCTGGCCGCATCAGTTGGTTCGCACGCTGATTGCAGAACAGTTGTACCGAGCCGTTACGATCCTTTCGGGCCATCCATATCATCGCCCCTAGCCGGTGCGGTATGCGCGCATCATCAATCGATCTGGCAAAGCATGCCAAATCAGCTTAATCTCCGCGCGATTTTAAAGGATCTCGCAGCTCGTATGCCGACACGTGCGTTCAAGCAAAAATACGTCATTCTGTCGGCCTTGGCCGCAGGCTTGAGCGTCTCTGTGACGGCAATTGCGAACCGACCCTTCGCCGTCAGCGCCTTCGCGCAGGACGCGTCGAGAGATACCGGACCGCCGGCCTCGACAGCATCCGGGGCGGCTGCTGCGACGACGACCGTGGTGGCACAACCGCCCGCCGATCCGGCGGCCGACCTGGCGAAGAAACGGGACGAGACAAGGGCTCAGCTTGAAGCCTTGTCGAAGACGATTGGCCTCTCGTCCGATAAGGTTGCCGAGCTTCAGAAGAGCATCGCCGATTTGGACAAGAGCACCAGCAGTGTTCGTCAGGCGCTGATCGATTCGGCGACGCGGCGTAAGTCGCTCGAGAAACAGATCCTGGAGAGCGAAAAGAAGCTTGCCAATCTGGGCGTAAAAGAAGATGCGGTTCGGGGGTCGCTGCATGAACGGCGCGGCTTGCTGGCCGAGGTGCTGGGTGCCTTGCAGCGCATGGGGCGTAATCCGCCGCCGGCGCTACTTGTCACGCCTGATGACGCGCTTGCCTCGGTACGGAGCGCAATCCTGCTTGGCGCGGTGGTTCCCGGCATCCGGAAGGAGACCGACAAGCTCGCCGCCGATCTCGCCAACCTTTCTTCGTTGCAGGCTGCAAGCGCTGCCGAGAAGTCCAGCCTCACCGCAACGATGACGAACAGCATCGAGGAGGAGCGCCGCATGGACCTGCTTCTCGCCGAGAACGAAAAGCTGAGCCGCAGCAGCGCCGCGCAACTGGATGCGGAGAGGAAACGCTCGGAAGATCTTGCCAGCAAGGCGACAAGCCTGGAGGGTCTGGTCGCATCGATGGAAACCGAGATCGCATCGGTTCGCGAAGCCGCCGCTGCAGCCCGCCAGGCCGAGGAGAACCGCAAGCTCTTGACCGACGAGCAGCGCGCCCAAGCCAAGGCGCTCGCAGAGAGCGGTGTGCCTGATAAAAACCGCATTGCGCCCGCATATCCCTTCGGAGAATTGAAGGCGAAGCTGGAATTGCCTGTGGCAGGCGATATCCTCCGCCAGTTCGGCGATGCCGACGGAACCGGCCATGAGGCGATGGGAATGACGCTTGCCACCAATCCGGAAACGGTGGTCACCGCTCCCGCTGACGGGCTTGTTGTCTATGCGGGCGCATTCCGCAGCTACGGCCAAATGATCATCCTCGACACCGGCGACGGCTACCACCTCGTCCTCTCCGGAATGGAGACGATCAGCACGCGCCAGGGCAAGTTCGTTTTCTCCGGCGAGCCGCTTGCTGCCATGGGCGCAAAAAGAGTGGCGAGCGCAACAGCATTGGCGCTGGAAACCAACCGTCCAACGCTTTACATTGAATTTCGAAAAGATGGAAAACCGGTCGATTCCCGGCCTTGGTGGACCGCTAAAGACACTGGAAAGGCACGCAATGATTCGTAGGGCTTCTCTTGTTCTGGTCGGCGCATTGATGGGTGCGACCGCGATGAGCGTTATCTATTCGGCGGGTGTTCCTGCGGAAGCGGCTGGAGCCTCCACTTACAAGGAGCTTTCCGTTTTTGGTGACGTCTTTGAGCGCGTGCGCGCGCAGTATGTGACACCGCCGGCCGAGGACAAGCTCATCGAAAATGCCATCAACGGCATGCTTTCATCGCTGGATCCGCATTCGAGCTACATGAATGCCAAGGATGCAGCCGATATGCAGACCCAGACGAAGGGCGAATTCGGCGGCCTCGGCATCGAGGTCACTATGGAAGACGAGCTTGTCAAGGTCATCACCCCGATCGACGACACGCCCGCAGCCAAGGCCGGCGTGCTTGCTGGTGATTACATCTCCGAGATCGATGGTCAGTCGGTCCGCGGCCTGAAGCTGGAAGATGCAGTCGAAAAGATGCGTGGCCCGGTCAACACGCCTATCAAGCTCACTCTGATCCGCAAGGGTGCTGATAAACCGATCGAGTTGACGATCGTTCGCGACGTCGTCGCGGTTCAGGCAGTCAAGTCGCGCGTCGAGGACGATGTCGGCTACCTGCGCGTTATCTCGTTTACGGAAAAGACCTACCCCGATCTTGAAAAAGCGATCGAGAAGATCAAGAAGACGGTTCCAGCCGACAAGCTGAAGGGCTACGTCCTCGACCTGCGTCTGAACCCTGGCGGTCTGCTCGATCAGGCAATCCAGGTATCGGATGCGCTGCTGCAGCGTGGCGAAGTGGTTTCCACCCGTGGCCGCAATGCGGACGAGACCCGCCGCTTCAACGCCGGGCCGGGCGACCTGACCGATGGAAAGCCAGTGATCGTGCTTATCAACGGCGGTTCGGCATCTGCTTCGGAAATCGTTGCCGGTGCGTTGCAGGATCTGCGCCGCGCCACCGTTCTCGGTACGCGCTCGTTCGGCAAGGGGTCGGTTCAGACGATCATCCCACTCGGCGAAAACGGAGCGCTGCGACTGACGACGGCGCTGTACTACACGCCATCGGGCCGCTCGATCCAAGGCACAGGCATCACGCCTGATATCAAGGTTGAGGAGCCCCTTCCGGATGACCTCAAGGGCAAGATGGTCACGGAAGGCGAGTCCAGCCTGCGCGGGCACATCAAGGGTAAGAGCGAGACGGACGAGGGCTCCGGTTCCGTTGCCTATGTTCCTCCGGATCCGAAGGACGACGTCCAGCTCAACTACGCACTTGACCTGCTTCGCGGCAAGAAGACTGATCCGTCCTTCCCGCCCAATCCGGACAAGGCCGTCAGCGCCAAGTAATTGCAATTTTAGGCGTCAGGCCGAATGGTGTATCCGGCCTGACGCCTTTTTGCTGTCCTGATTCTGAAGCGGAAAAGAAGTTTGAATACCGATTTGCACGCACCTCTGGGACAGAATCGCAAGGCCAGGCGCCAGCGGCCCGGCATTCTGCGTACGGGTCGTGTTGTGGCCGGGATTTGCCTCGTCCTGATTGGGGCTTCGTCTCTCTATACGGCGTTTCGCGGCGACGGGTTGAAGCGGGAGGCGCCGTCGGCGCAAGACCAGACGGCCGCGCCACCTTCAGACGCCGCTCCGAACCAGGTGCCGCCGCAATCTCCATCCGCTGCTGCTCCCAATGGCGTGGTGTCTTCCAATCCAAGATCGGGTGCGAATGTAGAGCAGATGGTCGCAGGCGACGGATCTGTCGTCACGAAGTACTCTCCGAGACAACGCGACGGCAATGGCCCGGTGTTGGTCGATGCCTCGCAGGTCGGGCAGGATCCACGGATGGCGGCGATACCGAATGACACCCTTCTGGAAGAGACGCAGTTGGGACGGCTGCCGATCGTCGGGCCGGACGGGCGTCGCCCGATGGACCAGTATGCGCGACCATGGTCCGGTGCGCACGGAACACGCATCGCTATCGTCGTCAGTGGCCTCGGACTTAGCCAGACCGGTACACAGCGGGCCATCCAGCAATTGCCGGAGGAGGTCACGTTCGCGTTTGCCGCCAGCGGCAACAGTTTGCAGCGCTGGATGCAGGAAGCGCGCCGCGGTGGCCACGAGATCCTGCTGCAGGTTCCATTCGAGCCTTTTGATTACCCGGCGAACGATCCCGGACCCGACACGCTTCTGACGTCGAAGTCGGTTGCGAAGAATATTGAAAGCCTGCACCGGGCGATGGGCGAGATCACCAATTATACGGGCATCATGAACTATCAGGGTGGCCGCTTCCTTGCCGACCCGAACGCCATGGAGCCGGTCATGCGAGATATCGGAAAGCGCGGGCTGCTGTTTCTTGACGACGGAACCTCGGCCCAGACCAAGACCGCGGTGATCGCAAAGGGGACGGAGATGCCCTATGCCTTTGCCGATGTACAGCTGGACAAGCAGCTTGACGTGAACGCCATCATCGGGAAGCTGGACGAACTTGAACGCGTCGCAAAGCGCAATGGCCAGGCAATCGGCGTTGCCGCCGCCTTTGATGAGAGCATTGATGCCATCGCGCAATGGACGCAGGAAGCCGCCATGCGAGGAATTGAGATTGTCGGTGTTGCCGCGCTGACCAACGATCCCAAAAGGCCTTGAATAGAGAGAGCCGATGAGCAAGCCGATCGCTAAAGCCGAGGACCTTCCGTATCGCCCCTGCGTCGGCGTTATGATCCTCAACCGCCAGGGCCTCGTATGGGCGGGGCGAAGGATTCCGGAAGAGAATTCCGAGTATGATGGATCGCCGCAGCTTTGGCAGATGCCGCAGGGCGGCATGGACAAGGGCGAGGATCCGCTCCAGGCCGCCTACCGCGAACTTTACGAGGAAACAGGGATTCGCACTGTGACGCTGCTCGCGGAAGCCAAGAACTGGATCAACTACGATTTGCCGCCGCAATTGGTCGGCATCGGGCTGAAGGGAAAGTTCCGCGGCCAAACACAGCGCTGGTTCGCGTTCCGTTTCGATGGAGACGAGAGCGAGATCGCGATCAATCCGCCACCTGGGGGCCATGCCGCTGAATTCGATGCCTGGGATTGGAAGCCGATGGAAAGCCTGCCCGGTCTCATCGTGCCCTTCAAACGGGCTGTCTACGAGCAGGTCGTCGATGAGTTCAGGCACCTGGCTGACCTGAGTGCCGCAGAGTGAACGACCGGCGGCCAAGGCTGCCGGTCATTGGCGATCTTATTCGGCCTCGTCGGCGGAGTCGGCGTTGAGCTGGCCGTACTTCGATTCGCCGATCTTGCCGAGCAGATCGAGCTGCGTTTCGAGGAAGTCGATGTGACCTTCCTCGTCGGCCAGAAGCTCCTCGAACAGCTTCATCGAGACATAGTCGCCGGCCTCATGACAGATGTCGCGTGATTTCTTGTAGGCGGTACGCGCATCGTATTCGCCGGCAAGATCGGCTTCCAGAACTTCCTTGACGTTCTGGCCGATGCGAAGCGGTGCAAGGGTCTGGAGGTTGGGATGACCTTCGAGGAAGATGATGCGTGCGACCAGGCGGTCGGCGTGATGCATTTCCTCGATGGATTCCGCCCGTTCCCTCTTGGCAAGCTTGGTATAGCCCCAATCTTCAAGAAGTCGGTAATGGACCCAGTATTGGTTTACGGCGCCGAGTTCGAGAAAGAGGGCCTCGTTAAGCCGCTCGATGACTTTTTTGTCGCCTTTCAATGTCCACTCTCCTGGTTTCTTCATGGAATTTTCTCAGGCGGGACATGAAATCAAATATTTCGTCTTCCGTCGAGTGGTGACGGGCGTGATATTCCTCGGTTGTCTGGATGATAATATCGACCACGTTCGGGAAGCAGCCACAGCAGCGGCCCCGTTTTTCCATGGCGTGGTATACCTTTGCAGGCACGATGAGCTGCCAACAGTCCTGCTCGAGAAGCTCGTTGATGACTTCCCGGATTTCGTGATCAGTTATGTAGTTGCAGCTGCAGACAAGCACGGCGTCATTCCAAACATGACATTCACTATCGTCTTTTCTGCAAAAGAAGACGGCGAGTGTCAAGAAAAAATCGAACCGTGGACTAGACCATTCGTCGCATGTTGCGAAAATGAAAAGGAAGCTCTTCAGGTATGATGCAATCCAGTAGGTCGCAGCTTGATGAGCTGTCCTCAATGAAAATTGCGGCCTTTCGGCATGACTTGAGTTGTTTCTCCAGAAAGGCTGCTTGAAATCAGCCTCTTCTCCATGACTGCCTTTTCAAGTGAGTTTGCGATTTTCCTTTGGCGAGGATCCATTGTCGGATTCAGCGCTTCATCCGAACGATCGCTAACGCCGAATCGACGGGCTTCCTTCTGCAGGATACCAAGCGCATGCGTCATATCCTCGATATGGTCAACGACAGTGTGGATCACGCCGCTCTGGCTCTGAAGCTTGCCATGAATCTTCACGAGCCGTGCTCCCATGACGATCGCGCGGTATCTTTCGAATGCCTTCTTCCAGACAATGGCGTTGGCAACGCCCGTCTCGTCTTCCAATGTCATGAAGATGACGCCCTTGGCCGAGCCCGGTCGCTGACGCACCAAGACCAGGCCGGCGATCGTCACCCTTGTGCCGTTCGGGACGGTGAGAAGATCGACATTCCGAACGACCCCGGCTTTGCGGAATTCATCGCGAAGGAATGAGACGGGGTGGCCCTTCAAGGAGAGCGAGAGATAACGGTAGTCCTCAATGACCTGTTCGCCTGGCAGCATTTCCGGCAGCTGTGTTTCAGGCTCGACCTGCAGGTCGATGTGGCTTACCTGGTCGAACAGAGGGAGCTTTTCGGCAGCACTCTTCGCATCGAGCGCCCGCACAGCCCAGAGTGCCTCCCGCCGCGACAGTCCGATGGATTGAAAGGCATCTGCATCGGCAAGTCGCTCTATATCTGCCTTTTGCAGGCCCGACCGCAGCCAGAGATCGCGGATCGAGGAATAGCCCTTGCCTTTGTTGGCGACCAGCTGCTGCATGTTCGCTTCCGACAGCCCTTTTATCTGCCGAAACCCAAGCCGAACCGCTCGCATTGTCTGGATGACCTCCCGCATGGCGGCATACCGGAAATCAATTGCGCCTTTGTCGAATTCGGCCTCTTCCAGCAGACAATCCCAGTTCGACTCGTTGATATCGACCGGCCTGATCTCAACGCCATGTTCCCGGGCATCCCTGACGAGCTGGGCGGGGGCATAAAAGCCCATCGGCTGCGAATTCAGCATCGCGGCGCAGAAGACGTCGGGATAGTAAGCCTTTACCCAGGACGAGGCGTAGACGAGTAGCGCGAATGAGGCGGCGTGGCTTTCCGGGAAACCGTATTCGCCAAAACCCTTTATCTGATTGAAGCATTGCTGGGCGAAATCGCGCGGGTATTGTTTCTTAACCATGCCCTCAATGAATCGCTTCTCGAAATTGCCGATGGTGCCCGTCCGTTTGAAGGTCGCCATGGCCCGCCTCAGCTGATCGGCTTCGGCCGGCATGAAATCAGCCGCTGTGATCGCGATTTGCATCGCCTGTTCCTGAAAGAGCGGTACGCCAAGCGTTCGCTCCAGGACACTTTCCAACTCCTTGCTTGGATATGCTATTGGGATACCGCGCGCCTTTTCTTCTCTGCGTTTCAGGTATGGGTGGACCATGTCGCCCTGGATGGGGCCGGGCCGAACGATGGCGACCTCGATGACGAGGTCGTAGAATTTTTTGGGCTTCAGGCGCGGTAGCATACTCATCTGCGCCCGGCTCTCGATCTGGAAGACGCCAAGCGTATCGGCCCGGCATATCATCTCGTAGACGGGCTCTTCGTCTTCATGCTTGTCGTTGCCGAGATCGGCAAGCGTCTTCTTGACGTCGTAATGCAGGAGAAGCAGATCGAATGCCCGCTTCAGTGCGGTCAGCATTCCAAGCGCCAGAATGTCGACCTTGAGGATCTTCAGATTGTCGAGGTCATCCTTGTCCCACTCGACCATGTAGCGCCCCGGCATTGCCGTCTTCATGATTGGAACGACTTCATCCAGCCTGTCCCTGGTGATGACGAAGCCTCCGACATGCTGGGTGAGGTGGCGGGGAAAGCCAAGAAGTTCCGATGCGTATTTCAGCACGTTCTTAGTCATGGGGTCGAAAATGTCGAGCCCGGCGGCCTTTGCCTCCCGCTCGGATAGTTTCTCCTCCGACCAACCCCAGACCAGACTGCCAATCGCGGACTGGACGTCCTCCGAAAGGCCAAAGGCTTTCGAGACTTCGCGTCCGGCGGACCGGGTGCGGTAGGTCGTCACCCCTGCCGTCAGGCCGGCATGTTCCTTGCCGTATTTCTCGTAGATATGCTGGATGACCTCTTCGCGCCTCTCGTGTTCAAAATCGACATCGATATCCGGGGGCTCGTCACGATCCATCGACAGAAATCTATCGAAGAGCAGCGTGCTCTTCTCCGGATTGACCTCCGTTATTTCAAGGCAATAGCAAATGACCGAGTTTGCCGCAGAGCCGCGACCCTGGCAGAGGATCTTCTTCTCATGGCGAGCGTGTTGGATGATCCGGTGGACCGTCAGGAAGTATGGTTCATATTGCTTCTGGCGAACGAGGCTCAGTTCGTATTCGATGTTCCGCCGGACTTTCTCCGGTATGCCGCCGGGGAAGCGTTTTGCCGCGCCGGTTTTGGTAAGGCGTTCCAGGGTTTCATAAGGCGTCTCCCCCTCGTCATTCTCGGGGGGATAGTTGTGTTCCAGTTCGTCAAGTGAAAACGAAAGGCTGCCAAAGAACTTTTCCGTGTTGGTTATGGCATGCGAACAGTCTCTGAAGAGCCGCAGGATTTCGTCCCCCTCCTTGAGATAGCGCTCGGCATTCGGCGCGAGATGAAAGCCGGCCTGGGGAATCGGAACGTGTTCCCGGATCGATGTTACGATGTCAGCGAGGGGGCGACGGCTGGCGTCGTGGTAGAGCGGCTGGTTGGTGGCGATCAGCGGGATGCGATTGCGGTCGGCCAGCATGGAGATGGTCGCGAACATGCGCTTGTCGCGGCCGTCGTAGGCGGGGGCGAGCGCCATGTGGAATTTTTTTCGGAAACGCTTTCGGAAGCGTTCCAAGCAGGCTTCGAACGCCGCGTGATTGCCATCATCGGCAATGGACGGATCGGGAACGAGCGCGAGCATCATGTTGTCCCCCCATTCCATCAGATCCGCTTCCGTCAGGATGCACTTTCCCTTTTCGGCTCTTAGGTTGCCAGCGCTCAGCAATCGGCAGAGATGTGCCCAGCCTTTGCGATCCTGCGGATAGGCAAGGATCTCCGGCGTTCCATCCGCGAAGACCAGGCGGACGCCCGGCTGAAAACGGATCGGATCGAGAATGACGTCCTTCTTTTCATGCTCCTCCAGAAGCCCGGCTTTCATTCGCTCGAATTTCTGTTGGATCGCCTTTGACTGGGCATGCGCCCTGACAACGCCTGCAACCGAATTGCGGTCGGCAATGCCAAGTCCTCCAAGCTTCAGAACTGCAGCCTGGACGATCATTTCTTCGGGCTTGGATGCACCCTCCAGAAACGAAAAATTGGTCTTGGCGCCGATCTCGAAGAACGCGGGCATCAGGCAATAACTCCATGCATGTACCAGTTCTGTGTTGCGTCACGCTCATAGTGACCATGCCGATAGATCCAGAAGCGGCGTCCCTGCTCGTCTTCGATACGGAAATAATCCCTATCCCGCGCATCCGACCCATCGAGCCACCATTCCATTGCCAGCCGTTCAGGCCCTTCGCTCTTCAGGACCCGATGCTGCATGCGTCGCCAGCAAAAGCTGGCGGGTGCACCATCGGGGACTTCGACGGCAAAGGCGTCCATTCGTTCCGGCTTGCGCAGCAATCGGATAGGCCGCTCGCTCCTGGCCGGTGGAGGATGTCCTTCCCTGATCTCTGGCGCGGATAGGTGATCGATTACGGGTACGGCAATGACGGCTCTTTCCGGAACGTGGCTTTCCCGCAATTGAAAGGTCTGCAGGCAGTCTTGCCCAAGGCGGGCGGAAACCCGATCCACGAAGGCAGCAAGCGATGCATCCTTTTGTTGGCAAGCTTCGAAGTCGCCTTGCGACGTCACGAAATCTTCGTGGAGGAGCACGTTGAGACGAAGGATTTCGAATCCGTAGCCTGCATCGAAATCATCGTGGATTGCCTGCAGGCGCTCAGCAAAGAGAGCGGCGATACGCTTGGGCTCTCTCAGGGGCTGGGCCGTCCCTGCGGAAATACGGAAAACCTTTCCATCGACGCGGAACAGGACCAGTTCGAAGATACGACCTCCGACGCCACGGGCTTCCAGCGAGGGCTTCAGGGAGACAGCGACCTGACCGGTGAGCGCGAGAATATCGTCTTCGGCTCCGATCGGTTCGATCAGGCGACGTTCGACCGAGAGGCTCGCGACTGGCAGCCGCGGAGATACAGGCTCTTCATCTGTCCCAAGCGCCTGATCGAGCCTCAAGAGCAAGGCTCCTCCGAAGCGGCGGGCAAGCGGGGCGCGTGGTGCGTCCAGCAGGTCGCCCACATATTTGAGCCCCATTTTATTCAGGGCGCCCACGATTTCTTCTTGGAGGCGGAGGGCCGCGACCGGCAAAGAGGCCAGAGCTTGCTCGGCTTCCCCGTGTTCGATGATCCCGCCTGGACCGAAACGGCTGATAGCCCAGGACAATCCCGGCGACGAAGAGACGGCGCCGCGTGCGTCAATCCCCATCTGGAAAAGTCTGGCGAGAATATCCTTGAGAAGTGCCGTCTCGCCGCCGAACAGATGGGCACAGCCGGTGATGTCGAGAAACAGGCCGTCAACCCTGTCGAGCGCGACAAGCGGGGTATAGCGATCACACCAGTCGGCAATCGCTTCCAGGAAGCGTCGGTTGGCGGCCGGGTCGTCCTCAATCACATCGAGCTTGGGGTAGATGGCGCGGGCCTCGGCGACGCCCATACTCTTTCTCAGATTGAGGGCTTCTGCCGCCTCATCCAGCGCCGTCAGCCGCATCGTATTGTTGAGGCGACTGGAACAGACGATTGGCGGCGCCTCAGGACGTCCGCGCGAACGCCAGGAGAGACCCCATTTCTTTCTTGCGATCCGGTCGGTCGGGAGATGCGGAAAATGGAGCGCCAGAATGCGCTGCGCGTTCGTCTGGAAGGCGAGGGTCGGCTGATCGGGAGACGGCAAAAAAACGGCGGTCATGGGGGTTCCACTCCAGCAGAAAGGAGAGGAGAGCCGGATTGCGGCTCTTCTCCAGGGTGAGATGAAAAGCCGGATTGCCGATGCTGCCGCCCAGCATCGTGCCATCCGGCAAGGGGCGCGCCTGTGCCGGCGCGGGTGCTGCAAGGAAGCGGAAACAAGCGCTGCTGGCTTCTTCCTCTCCAGCCTGCCGCAACAGGAAAAGCGGGCGTCTGGATGCCTTTGCCCGCAAACTCAAACGACGGCTCTCCGTCAGGCCGAAGAGCTTCGGGTTGCCCCGGACCTCCAGAATCGTCGCGGCAAAGACGCCGCTTTCGACTGCCGCTTCCGCAAGCCAGAGGGCGTCTTCAAGCTTGCGCGGACTGGCATAGAAGAACAGGTCCGGCTTCAGGCCAAAATCCCGCAGGCCCACGGCGTAGGGCTCTCCCGCCTCCATCGTGGACACCGTGTCGGCAATCCAGAGGACCGGTAGCGAGGCATTTTGGTTGTCTTCGGCCTGACGCTGCAGCGTGGCGGCAAGCGCCAACACAAAGCCGCTGCCGGCACCGGCCTCCCGCAAGAGGTCGGAGCGAACCTCGGTAATTCCATCGAGCGGCAAGCCGCCATCAATCGCCTCGTCGAGCGCGGGGATTTTAAGGGGAAGACGTAAGACACCTTCGTTTTTCGCGGCGAGGCCGCTTTCAGCCAAGGCTTGGCTTTCCGCTGCTGCCAGAGCCGGCGCGGGCTTTCCTTCAAGCTTTGCAATGGTTTCGCGGAGTGCAAAAAGCCGCTCGCGCGCCACGGCCGGCTGTGCCATGACGTTCTCCAACTCTTAAATGTTCCTGTTATGTTCTTATGGATTCCAGAGGCAGATGAAAGAGTCAACAGGCATTTGATGTGAATTTATTCCTGCCATTGATTCCGCTCTCGAAAATCGTGCGCAAAGGTTCTATATGGGCCGCAAAGGAAGGAATATTTATGGCCCGCATAGACCAGAGCGAGGATTGGCGGGACCGCCACGCGCCGACGATCAGCACTTTCGAGTCGTTGGCGATGGAGGCGTATAGCCACCTGCCGGAAGAATTCCGCTCGCTGACCACCAATCTGACGATTGAGATCGAGGATTTCCCAGACGACGACGTGTTCGAGGACATGGCGTTGGAAACGCCATTCGACCTTCTCGGCCTCTTTGAAGGCCGGGGCATCTCGGAGCGTTTCACGATGGAAACCGGCGAACTGCCGAACCGCATCCGCCTCTACCGGCGGCCGATCCTCGACTATTGGGCCGAGAACGACGAGACGCTGGGTGATATCATCACCCATGTCCTCATCCATGAGATCGGCCACCACTTCGGTCTCAGCGACGACGACATGGAGCGGATCGAGGCGAGCGCCGAAGAGGCGGCAGAGCGTTAAGCTGCTCGCCCGCGCTATTGTTCGGACAGCTTCATGTCCGGGTGGTAGTCCTTGCCTTCGACCTCCTTGACGATCGCCTGAGCGCACATCACCTGGCCGGTCTGGGTATTGAAGGTTAGCGACGGCGAGCCGTTCAACGACCAACCCTTGTTGAGGGCGTCGGTCACGCGGTGGCAGAAAGCGGCATCATCCTGGCCGGTCAGAAGGCGATAAAGCTTCATCTAAAGTCGTCTTTCACTTCGCCGTTTGGCGTTCTGCAATCAGCCGGGCTTTATGAACCAGACCTTCCGCCTGGACAAGATGCAGCCGCTCGATCATCCGGCCATTGACATTGATGACGTTGAGGCCTTCGGCAGCGGGGTCGGCAAAGGCGGCGATGATCGCCTCCGCCTCGGCAATTGCCGACGCGTCCGGGCCAAAATGCCGGTTTGCCGCATCGATCTGGGCCGGATGGATCAGCATCTTGCCATCGAAGCCCATGGCCCGGGCATGCGCGCATTCGGCATCGAAGGCATCGGCGTCCCTGAAATCATTGAAGACACTGTCGATTGCGTCGAGGCCATAGGCACGGACAGCAAGAACGACCTGCATCAGCCAGGGCACGAGATAGGTGCGGCCTGGCTGCGGCAGGACGCCCGTTTCCTTGCGAAGATCGTTGAGGCCGAGGACAAAGCAATCGAGCCTTGAACCCTGGGTGCGCCCCGCCTCGGCGATGGCGGCAGCATTCAGGATGCCGCGCGGCGTTTCGATCATTGCCCAGATGCGCAGGCTCTCCGGCGCATCTGCATCAGCGAGAAGATCGCCGACCGACATCACGTCCTGCGGCTCGTTCACCTTCGGCAAAAGAACGGCATCAGGTTCCAAGGTTCGCACCAGTTCCATGTCGGCATGGCCAAAGGTCGAAGAGAGTGTGTTGATACGTATGATCCGCTCTTTGTTTGCGAGCGGCTTGCCGGAAAAGAAAGCCTTCAGCTTCTCGCGCGCTTCCGCCTTTTTCTCGGGAGCGACCGAATCCTCCAGGTCGAAGATGATCGCATCGCAATCCAGTCCATGGGTCTTCTCCAAGGCACGGCTATTGATGGCGGGGACACTCAACACCGAACGACGCAGGCTGACGGAGCGGGGCATGGAATTTGAGCTCATCACGCATCTGTGCCAAGCTTTGCGGCAAGTAGCAAGACAACAAAAAGCCATGCTTATCTTGCAGAGAAGAAAGTGAAGGACCACATTCCTTTCCGAAGAAAGGTCTAAAGCTCATGCAAAGCATCCGTTCCATCTTCCTCCTGCTCGCAGGCATCACCGCCTTCGTCGCGCTGGCAGTCTTCACCTTTTCGGTGACGCTTGCCGTCGGCGGCATTCTGACGGTGCTTATGGCCGGCCGCGCGCTTTCACTGAAGATGAAACCTGCCCCGGTCCGCGCTACTCCCAAGACCAAGCCTCATTCCGCCGAGAACATGCGAATCTGGAATGACGGCCGCGGCACGATCATCGATCTCTGACCGGATCGTTTTCCAGAAAATTTTCGGCATCGCTGTCGGCTCGTCTGATCTTCCTGCGTCTTTGGAAGGCCAGGGCTTCTGCCCGAACCAAATCAAGCAATGGAGGACAGCATGGATACCACAACGGAAACGGGCACAATGAAGATGCCGCCGGTCAAGAATGGCTTGCTGCCGTATATCACGGTCGATGGTGCGTTGAAGGCCGCGGAATTTTACAAGCGTGCTTTCGGCGCCGAAGAGGCGTTTGTGGTCCCCGTGGACGAAAACGGACGGACGATGCATGTCCATCTTTACATCAACGGAAGCTCGTTGATGTTGTGCGATGCCTATCCCGAACATGGTCATCCCTTCGAAAAGCATCAGGGCTTCGCCCTTCAGTTGGTCGTCGACGACATCGATTTCTGGTGGGACCGTGCCGTCGCTGCCGGCGCCGAGGTGATCCTTCCCGTCCAACTGATGTTCTGGGGTGATCGATATGGCCAGCTTCGCGACCCGTTCGGGGTTCTCTGGGCGATGAATGCGCCAGCGAATGCAAATTGATCTCACAATGACCATGGCTGGCTGCGCGTCGAATCCGCGCGCGGCCTCTCCTACGATGCAAATTTTCCTTCATTTCGGTCGAAATCTGGACTAAAACGCTGATCAACAAAACTACGTCTGCTGACATTGGAGCCAGGCCATGGACAAATTCGTAAAGCTGACGGGCGTCGCTGCCCCTCTGCCGGTTGTCAACATCGATACCGACATGATCATTCCGAAGGATTACCTGAAGACGATCAAACGCACCGGTCTTGGCAAGGGCCTTTTCGCCGAAGCCCGCTACAATGAGGACGGTTCCCCGAACCCGGATTTCGTGCTGAACAAGCCGGCCTACCAGAATGCGAAGATCCTTGTTGCCGGCGACAATTTCGGTTGCGGCTCCTCGCGCGAGCATGCGCCGTGGGCGCTTCTCGACTTCGGCATCCGTTGCGTCATCTCGACCAGCTTCGCCGACATTTTCTACAACAACTGTTTCAAGAACGGCATTTTGCCGATCATGGTCAGCCAGGAAAACCTCGACAAGCTGATGGACGACGCCTCGCGCGGTTCCAACGCGATCCTGACGATCGACCTGGAAAATTTTGAGATCACCGGCCCGGACGGCGGTTCGATCAAGTTTGATCTCGACGAGTTCAAGCGCCACTGCCTGCTGAACGGCCTCGATGATATCGGCCTGACGCTCGAAAAGGGCAAGGCGATCGACAACTTCGAAGCGCAGAACGCGGCGTCGCACCCCTGGGCTGCGTAAGTCTTAAAGGCGCAAGCCTCAAAGCCGGGCTTTTGCCCGGCTTTTTCTTTGGTTGGCTTACAGCAGCCGTTCTTTCCAGGCTTTCAGCTTTTCCAGCGAGACGCCGATGCCGCCGCAGACTTCGATCAGCGGGTTGTTGAATCGGGCGAGGATGTCGGCATGCACGTCGGCGACTGCCAGCGCAGCCCCGCAGGCGGGCTCCACCAGAATGCGATAGGCATCGGCGAACTTCAGGCAGGCGGCGAGCGCCTGTGCATCCGTGACCGTGACGCTTTCGATCGCGTGGTGCTTCGGCAGATCGAAGACATGCTGCGCCACCTGGCGCGCACCGAGCGAACTGGCGATTGAGGTGATCGCCGGCAAGATGATGCGTTCGTTGGCCGCGAGGCTCGCATGAAGCGACTCGGCTCCTTCGGTTTCGACGGCTATGACGGGCACATGCGACAAGCCGTTTCGCTTGAGACCGGCAACGATGCCCGCAAGCAAGCCGCCACCGCCGACGCTCGTGATGACGCAATCAAAGTCGGCGCCCTTTGCGACAACCTCGTCGATCAATGTGCCGTGCCCTTCCCACAGAAGCGGATGGTCGAACGGGTGCACATAGGCTGCCTTCCTGGCATTCGCGCGTTCGATTGCGTAGGCATTGGCTTCGTCGAACACTGATCCATGCACGAGGACAGTCGCGCCGGTTGCCTCGATAGATTGGCGGACTTCTGGCGATGTCGTCTCAGGCACCACGATCGTAACCGGAATGCCGAGTGCACGTCCGGCATAAGCGGCGGCGATCCCGGCATTGCCGCCCGAGGCGCAGAAAATCTCGCGGGCGCCGTTCCCGATCTCATGCTGACAAAGCCGGCCGACACCGCGGAGCTTGAAGCTTCCAGATGGCTGCAGTGCATCGAGCTTCAGCCATAGCGGCTTGTTGCTCGCGCTGTAGCCGGCTGATGTGCGGAAAAGCGGAGTGTCGAGATGCAGGGGCGTAGATGGCATGATGGTATCCAGGTGAGCGTGTCGATACAGGTTCTCCTTGTGTGGACCCTCATGCGCCGATTGGTCAACGCGAGATGTCGGCAGTAATTCCGCAACCGTACCGAATCGGCCTCCCGCTCGCTTGAAATGCCGTTTTTGCGGGTCTAAGAAGCCGCAACTTGTTTTTCCGCGGAGGGTTTCATGACAACGCGCAATCTTTTCCTGTTGCCGGGTGACGGCATCGGCCCAGAAGCCATGGGTGAGGTCCGCAAGATCATTGCCTATATGAACGAGGCGATGAATGCCGGCTTCGTCACGGACGAAGGCCTGGTCGGCGGCAGCGCCTATGACGCGCATGGTGCTGCGATCTCCGAAGCCGACATGCAGAAGGCGCTTGCAGCGGACGCCGTTCTCTTCGGCGCCGTCGGCGGCCCGACGTGGGATAGTGTTCCCTATGAGGTGCGCCCGGAGGCCGGCCTGCTGCGCCTGCGCAAGGATTTGCAGCTGTTTGCGAACCTGCGTCCGGCCATCTGCTACCCTGCACTTGCATCAGCTTCGTCGCTGAAGCCGGAGCTGGTTGAAGGTCTCGACATCCTCATCATCCGCGAGCTGACCGGCGGCGTCTATTTCGGCGAGCCGAAGGAGATCATCGATCTTGGCAATGGCCAGAAGCGCGGCATCGATACGCAGGTCTACGACACTTACGAGATCGAGCGGATCGCCGGTGTCGCCTTCGAAATGGCGCGTACCCGCCAGAACCGCGTTTGCTCGATGGAAAAACGCAACGTCATGAAGTCGGGTGTGCTTTGGAACCAGGTCGTGACGGAAACGCACAAGGCCAAGTATTCGGACGTCCAGCTCGAGCATATGCTGGCTGATGCCGGCGGCATGCAGCTCGTTCGCCAGCCGAAGCAGTTCGATGTCATTGTTACCGATAACCTTTTCGGCGACATGCTGTCCGACGTTGCCGCCATGCTGACCGGTTCGCTCGGCATGCTGCCGTCGGCCTCGCTCGGAGCACCGGACGCCAAGACCGGCAAGCGCAAGGCGCTCTACGAGCCGGTACATGGGTCGGCACCCGATATCGCCGGCAAGGGCATTGCCAATCCGATCGCGATGATTGCTTCTTTCGCCATGTGCCTGCGCTATTCCTTCAACCTCGTGAATGAAGCCGACAATCTGGAAAAGGCGATCGCCAACGTGCTCGACAAGGGCATCCGCACCGGCGACATCATGGCCGAAGGCTGCAAAAAGGTCGGCACGACAGAGATGGGCGACGCGATCCTCGCTGAGTTCAAGGCGCTTTCTATCTGATATTTCACGTGAAACACGTCTCGAGCCTTCCGCATCGATTGCTGCGGAAGGCCTTTGCTTGAAGGCGACTGATGCCGATCCTATTTCCGTTCTGCACTGAGCAAAGAGCGGGAGCAGAATGAACGAAGTCATCGATCGCAAGCCGAACTGCCGGAGCTATCTGCGAAAGCGCTACGACGCGCGGCGCTCGATCCATCGTCGGGTTCCCTGGAAGGGCTTCACGCTTTTCGCCGTCAACGCGGTCGCCATCGCTTTCCTTGTCTTCGACCGGCCGCTGGGGCAGGCGGTCACAAGTCTTTCGCCTCCGCTGGTATCGATTGCCGGCGATGTCACCGACATCGGCAGGCTCGTCTGGATTCTGGTGGGACTTTCGACGATCCTGGCTACGGGCTATTTCGTCCGCCGGCGATTATGGAAGGTCCGCCGACGCTTCCGGCTCGTCTATCTTGGACAGATGACCGCTTATGTCGGTCTGTCGGTGTTGTTTGCCAGCGTCATTTCCAATCTGCTGAAGTTCGCCCTCGGCCGCGCTCGACCATTGCTTTATGATCAGGAGGGCATCTTCAGCTTCTCGCCCTTCACTACGGACTTCCTGCACCAGAGCTTTCCGTCGGGCCATTCCTCCAATATCGGCGCGTTGTTCATGGCCCTGGCGCTCCTCTTTCCTCGATTCCGGCTCGGTTTCATCGGTATTGGCCTCTGGCTGGGCGCCACGCGCGTCATCATCGGTGTGCATTATCCGAGCGACGTCGCAGCCGGCCTCGCATTGGGGGGCTGGCTGGCTTTCGCAACATCCATCCTGTTCGCGCGCTTCGGACTGGTGTTCTCGATCGGTCGTGATGGTTGGCCGACACCGCGGCTCAGCCGCGTTCTTTAGGTCATTGCCTGGCACGAAAAAACCCGGCGCTTTGCGAGCGCCGGGCCATTGTTCAGATCTCGATTCCAAGGATCAATCCATGGCGTGGATATCGCGGTCCTTCGTTTCCGGCAGGAAGATGAGACCGATGACCAGCGTGATCGCTGCGAAGACGATCGGATACCAGAGGCCAAAGTAGATATCGCCGGTTGCGGCACTCATTGCGAAGGCCGTCGCGGGCAACAGACCACCGAACCAGCCGTTGCCGATATGATACGGTAGCGACATGCCGGTGTAACGGATGCGGGTCGGGAAGAGTTCGACCAGAAGCGCGGCGATCGGACCGTAGACCATCGTCACGTAGAGAACGAGCACGAACAGAATGGCGATCGTGCCGATCCAGTTGACGCGAGCCGGGTCGGCCGTCATGGCGAAGGTGCCGCCCTTGGCAATGTTGTAGACCGCCATGTCGGTGACGCTCTTTGTCTCATCCGCCGTCAGAAGCTTGCCGGCCACGAGCTTGTCGGCAGGCATGGTGTCCTTGGTGCCGGCGCGGATCGCATCTGCGTTTAGCGCAAGCTCGGGATTGGCGGCAATGAACGCTTCCAGTTTGGCATCCGGGACCTTGACGGCGCCGCGGTTCAGCGGATAGCCGCCGTCATGAAGGGCAATATTGATGCTCTTTTCGAAAGCTGAAGTCAGGCCCTTTGCCTTGTCGCCGGCCGCAATGGCGTCGAAGCTGGTGATGGTTTCATCGCCGATCTTGACGGTTGCAGGCTGACCGGCCGGGCCGGGGACGACATCGTAAGGCACCGAGTTCTTGGTCAGGAAGGCCGTCGCCACGTCGCAGGAACTGGTGAACTTCGACGTTCCTGTCGGGTTGAACTGGAATTTGCAGTCAGCCGGGTCGGCCGTCACGGTTGCGCGGACCGATGCTTGGGCTTCGGCAAGCGCCGGGTTGGCCGTCCAGGTCATGGCCTTGAACAGCGGGTTGTAGGTCACCGCTGCAATCAGCAGGCCGGCCATGATGATCGGCTTGCGGCCGATCTTGTCGGAGAGGCCGCCGAAGACGACGAAGAAGGGCGTGCCGAGGATAAGGGCAATGGCCACCATGATGTTTGCCGATTGCAGATCGACCTTGAGCACGTTCTGCAAGAAGAACAGAGCGTAGAACTGGCCGCCGTACCAGACGACTGCCTGACCCATGGTGGCGCCGAGAAGCGCGATCAGCGCGATCTTGGCATTCTTCCATTGGCCGAAGGCTTCGGTGAGCGGAGCTTTGGAGCCCTTGCCTTCCGCCTTCATTCTCTGGAACGCCGGTGACTCGTTCATCTTCAGACGGATCCAGACGGAGACGCCGAGAAGCACGACGGAGACCAGGAACGGAATGCGCCAGCCCCATGCGGCAAAGGCTTCCTTGCCCATCAGGAACTGAACACCGACGATGACGATCAGCGACAGGAACAGGCCGAGCGTTGCAGTGGTTTGGATCCATGAAGTGAAGTAGCCGCGCCGCCCATGTGGCGCGTGTTCGGCCACATAGGTTGCCGCACCGCCATATTCACCGCCGAGTGCAAGACCCTGCAGCAGGCGAAGCCCGATCAGGATGATCGGCGCTGCGATGCCAATCGTCGCCGCACCGGGAAGAATGCCGACGAGGAACGTCGAGAGGCCCATGATGAGGATCGTCACCAGGAACGTGTACTTGCGCCCGACGAGGTCGCCGAGGCGGCCGAAGACGAGCGCGCCGAACGGGCGCACCAAGAAGCCGGCGGCAAAGGCCAAAAGCGTGAAGATGTTTCGCGTTGCTTCCGGATACTGGGTGAAGTAGGTCGCGCCGATATAGGTTGCGAGCGAACCGTAAAGATAGAAGTCATACCATTCGAAAACCGTGCCGAGCGATGAGGCGAAGATAACCTTCTTCTCCTCGCCCGTCATCGGACCGGCCTTGGCGCCGTCGACGCTTGTGATATTTGCCATTTTCTGTCCTCCACAGAACGATTTGAAACGCGGCGCGCGCCCATACTCTCCTCAAAGCATACCCCCGGGGTCGCGGTTCGCCTGACGAGAGTGTGACAGAAAAGCTCATCCATACAGAGAGCGGCTTTGGGATTATGACTTTAGTCTAACGCCTGCACGGATTGTCCCTGGATGGCGGCGGCCTCGCAATATCGCCCGATTGGTCGGGGCGATTCCGGCTTCACGGCCTATGCGAAAGAATATTTACGATTGTTCCGAAGGGGTCGCGCACATAGAAGCGTCGAACACCCCAAGGCTCGTTGGTCGGCCCGTAGACGATTTCGAAGGCCGATGCACTCATGGCTGCGAAGACCTCATCGACATCATCGACCTCGATCGAAAGGCCCGGAACCGGTGTGCCCGAGCCGCCCTCGCTCGCGAAGCTTACCTGTACCGACATCTGCTGGCTTGAGCCATAGGTCACGATCCAGCCGTGATCCATTAGGAGCTCCAGTCCGAGGATACCCTGATAGAATTCCCTTGCGGCAGCCGGATCAGGGGTTTCGAGATTGACGACAATTCGCCTGACTTGCATGCGACCTCCCGCGTCTTCGCTTCAGATATTTTAGGAGATGGCTCTCGCCGGGCAAGAAAAAAGCCGGATGGCAGAACCATCCGGCTTGGATCGATTGGGTTGCATGCCTTGATCAGGCGGCTTCAGTCGTATGTGCCTTGCGGACTTCCTCGTCGGTGAGAATGCCGCTGGCACGGAGCAATGCCGCGAAGCGGCCGTTGCTATGGCTGAGTTCTTCGAAGCTGCCTTCTTCAACGACCCGGCCGCCGTCCAGGAACAAGACCTTGTCCGCTTCACGAACCGTCGAAAGACGGTGGGCGATAATGAAGGTCGTGCGGTTCTGGCGCAGATTGTCGATTGCGGCCTTCACGCGGTTCTCCGTTTCGACGTCGAGCGCGCTTGTGGCTTCGTCGAGTACCAGGATCGGCGCATCCTTGAGGATGGCGCGGGCAATCGCCACACGCTGGCGTTCACCGCCCGAGAGCTTGTTGCCGCGCTCACCGACATGGGTGTCGTACTGATCTTCGCGTGTCTCGATGAAGTCGGCGGCAGCAGCGGCTTCTGCGGCGCGACGCATGTCTTCATCAGAAGCACCTTCCCGGCCGAGGCGAATGTTGTCGCTGATCGAGCGGTTGAGCAGGCCGGCATCCTGGAACACGGTTGCGATATAGCGGCGAAGCGACTTGCGGGTGATCTTCGTCGTATCGTGGCCATCGACCAAGATCTGGCCACTGTCCGGGTCATAGACACGCTGCAGCAGGTTGATCATCGTGGTCTTGCCCGAGCCGGTCGGGCCGACGATCGCAACCGTCTGGCCAGCCTTGGCGGTGAAAGACACGTTGTGCAGGCCATGCGCGGTGTTGCCGAAGCGGAACGACACGTTGCGGAATTCGACTTCACCCTTGACGTCGGCGATATCGGAATTGCCGGCCGGTTCTTCGCGCTCACGCACCGAGTCTTCGAGCGAGTAGAAGTCCTGGAGTTTCGAGCGGGCCTCGAAAATCTGCGTTGCGAACTGGCGCATCTGGTCGAGACGCGAGATCAGCAGGTTGGCAAAGCCGATGAAGGCAATGACGTCACCGATGCGGAGTTCACCGGACTGAACCATCAGCGTGCCGATCACCAGAATGATCATCATGGCGATGGTCGATGCCATGCGGTTCATGGCGCCAGCCAGAGCCCACCAGTCTAGAACCGGATACTGAGCCTGCAGCAGGCGCTCCGCAAAGGACTTCAGCGCTTTGGTTTCCGCTTCGATGCGGTTGTAGCTATGCAGGACCGATACGTTGCTGATCGAGTCGCTGACATGCGAAAAGACCGAATGGTAGTGGTTTTCGACCGACGCCTGGCCATCCTTGGTACGGCTCATGACAAGACGACCGATCAGCCAGTAGGCCACGCCGAGCACGACGAGCACGCCCGAAAGACGAAGGTCCATCGACATCGCGGTCGGGATTAGGATGACGATCGCAACGGCGGTGGCCAAGTGATTGCGCATGAATTCCAGCCAGAGGCCGAACAACGTTTCACATGCACGAAGAAGTGTGTGCAGCGCATTTGAGGTGCCGCGCTGGTGATGCCAGGAAAGCGGCATCGAAATGATACGGCCGAAGGCCTCAGTCAGAAGCGTCGCGCGGCGACCATGCGCCAGCCGGTCAGCCTCACGAGCGACAAGAACAAATGCTATCGTGTTGAATACCGCAAAGCCGGCCCACATGAAAAGGATGGGTTTGACTTCGCCCTTGCCGGAGATCGCATCGATGATGCGGCCGAACAAAATCGGTTCGGCAATTGTGATCGCGGCAAGCACGATGTTCGCGATAATGACCAGGGATACGCGGAGCTTGTAGGCGCCAAGATAGCGCAAAGCTCTTGCATAGACCTTGAATAGCGACACGGCGATACCTCTTGTGCATTTGCGAAATAAGGGACGCTGCAACGCTACAAAAAGGTACCTGAACCAGCGATTAACAGAGCGTTCAGGCAGGCACCGGTGGCCGGATTCTTTTGCGCCTGCAGCGCCCGCAGTGATCCATTCCAGGGACCGCTCCGAAATTTTTTGGGGCGTATCGTGATTTTCGCAATTTTCACTTGCGCTGCGAGGCCGCGTTGGCACACCATAGATTGACATTTTGATTGCGTCGAAGGGCGCCCAAACCAGGCACGTCCATTAGTCGTGACCATTCGGCACGGAGCCCAATTGGGGTAGGGGCATTTCTGTGAATATTCATTCATTAATTCAATTGCTTGTCGTTCTGGAAGAGTGTCGGAGGCCCGAGCGAGTCGTCGGCGAACTGGAGCATATCATCCGCTCCTACGGCTTCCAGTATTACGGTCTTTTGCGACATCTGAAAGCGACTGAAGATCCAATCAGTCTTATGTTGGCCGGCCATTGGCCAGAGAAATGGCCACAGATCTATATTTCGAAGAAATACGTTCTGACCGATCCGACGATACGCTATCTCGCATATGCGCAAAGACCATTTCGTTGGAAGGACAGTCTGGCGGCTTTCCGCAAGGATCCGCACCACCGCCGTATGGAGCAAATGATGGCGGACGCACATAGCCATGGCCTGAAGGATGGCTACATTTTCCCCATCCACGGCCGAAACGGCATCCTCGGCAACATGAGCGTCGGCGGAACGCCGGTGGACCTGTCTCCTGTCGAGATCTCCCTTTTTGATGCCGTTGCCCGAAAGGCGTTCTGGCGTCTGCTTGATCTGAAGGGGGAGGCGCAGACACTTGAAGACGTCTCAGGCATCGACACGCGCTTGACGCGCCGCGAGATGGAAATACTTCAATACCTTGCGGAAGGCATGACGTCGGTGGAGATCGGCAAACGCCTCACGATTTCAAACCACACTGTCGACTGGTACATGAATGGCCTGCAAGACAAGCTGAAAGCCAAAAATAGGCAGCATGCAGTTGCTGTCGCCTTCCGGCATGGGCTCATCACCTAGTCTTAGAGAAATTCTATTTTGGGGCGGTTCAAGAAATTGAACTTTCCGTGACAGCGCGTTAAGACTTCTCTTCGCGGGTGCAGCATTGCCCGTTTCGATGCCGTGAGGAGACTGCATTGCCCATTTCCAAGATACTTGTCGCCAACCGTTCGGAAATTGCCATCCGCGTGTTTCGCGCGGCCAACGAGCTCGGGATAAAAACGGTCGCGATATGGGCGGAAGAAGACAAGCTGGCGCTGCACAGGTTCAAGGCCGACGAGAGCTATCAGGTCGGCCGCGGGCCGCATCTCGCCCGTGATCTCGGGCCGATCGAGAGCTATCTGTCGATCGATGAGGTGATCCGCGTCGCCAAGCTTTCCGGTGCCGACGCGATCCATCCGGGCTACGGCTTGCTGTCTGAGAGCCCGGAATTCGTCGATGCCTGCAACAATGCCAGTATCACCTTCATCGGCCCGACGGCCGATACCATGCGCCAACTCGGCAACAAGGTCGCGGCGCGCAATCTGGCGATCTCCGTCGGCGTGCCTGTCGTGCCGGCAACGGAACCGCTGCCGGATGATATGGCCGAAGTCGCCCGCATGGCCGCCGCGATTGGCTACCCCGTGATGCTGAAGGCCTCCTGGGGCGGTGGCGGACGTGGCATGCGCGTCATTCGCTCGGAGGCCGATCTTGCGCGCGAGGTGACGGAAGCCAAGCGCGAGGCAATGGCTGCCTTCGGCAAGGACGAGGTCTATCTGGAAAAGCTCGTCGAGCGTGCGCGCCATGTCGAAAGCCAGATCCTTGGCGATACGCATGGCAACGTCGTGCACCTCTTCGAGCGCGACTGCTCGATCCAGCGCCGCAACCAGAAGGTCGTCGAGCGTGCGCCGGCCCCCTATCTGAGCGAGGCGCAGCGCCAGGAACTGGCGGCCTATTCGTTGAAGATTGCGGGCGCCACCAACTACGTCGGTGCCGGCACCGTTGAGTACCTGATGGATGTCGATACCGGCAAGTTCTACTTCATCGAAGTCAATCCGCGCATCCAGGTCGAGCATACGGTCACTGAAGTCGTTACCGGCATCGACATCGTCAAGGCGCAGATTCATATTCTCGATGGCTTTGCGATCGGGACGCCGGAATCGGGCGTGCCGCAGCAGAAGGACATTCGCCTCAACGGCCATGCCCTGCAGTGCCGCATCACCACCGAAGACCCGGAGCACAACTTCATTCCGGATTACGGCCGTATCACCGCTTATCGTTCGGCGTCCGGCTTCGGCATCCGCCTCGATGGCGGCACCTCCTATTCCGGTGCGATCATCACGCGCTACTATGATCCGCTGCTGGTCAAGGTCACGGCCTGGGCACCGAACCCGTCGGAGGCGATCGCCCGCATGGACCGGGCGCTGCGCGAATTCCGCATCCGCGGCGTGGCCACCAACCTGACCTTCCTGGAAGCCATCATCACGCATCCAAAGTTTAGGGATAACAGCTACACCACGCGCTTCATCGACTCGACGCCGGAGCTCTTCCAGCAGGTCAAGCGACAGGACCGCGCAACCAAGCTTCTGACCTACCTCGCCGATGTGACGGTCAACGGTCATCCGGAAGCCAAGGATCGCCCGAAGCCATCGGCAGATATCGCCGAGCCGATCGTGCCCTATACCAACGGCAACGGTATTCCCGACGGCACGAAGCAGCGTCTCGACAAGCTCGGCCCGAAGAAGTTCGGCGAATGGATGCGCAACGAAAAGCGCATCCTGATGACCGATACGACGATGCGCGATGGCCATCAGTCGCTGCTTGCGACCCGCATGCGCACCTACGATATCGCCCGTATCGCCGGCACCTACGCGCATGCCCTGCCAAACCTCTTGTCACTCGAATGCTGGGGTGGTGCGACCTTCGATGTGTCGATGCGCTTCCTGACGGAAGATCCGTGGGAACGGCTGTCGCTCGTGCGCGAGGCTGCCCCCAACCTGCTCTTGCAGATGCTGCTGCGCGGGGCGAACGGCGTCGGCTATAAGAACTACCCTGATAACGTCGTCAAATACTTCGTCCGGCAGGCCGCAGCGGGCGGCATCGATCTTTTCCGAGTCTTCGACTGCTTGAACTGGGTCGACAACATGCGCGTCTCGATGGATGCGGTCGCCGAAGAGAACAAGCTCTGCGAAGCCACGATCTGCTACACCGGCGACATCCTGAACTCTGCGCGCCCGAAGTACGATCTCAAGTACTACACCGATCTCGCCGTTGAGCTCGAAAAGGCCGGTGCGCATATCATCGCCCTCAAGGATATGGCCGGTCTCTTAAAGCCGGCTGCCGCCAAGGTCCTGTTCAAGGCGCTGCGCGACGCGACCAGCCTGCCGATCCATTTCCACACGCACGACACCTCGGGCATTGCCGCGGCGACGGTTCTCTCGGCCGTGGACGCCGGCGTCGATGCTGTCGATGCGGCAATGGACGCACTATCCGGCAATACCTCGCAGCCTTGCCTCGGCTCGATCGTTGAGGCGCTGCGCGGCTCCGAACGCGATCCCGGCCTCGATCCGGAATGGATCCGCCGCATCTCGTTCTATTGGGAAGCGGTCCGTCACCAGTACGCTGCCTTCGAAAGCGACCTCAAGGGGCCGGCATCGGAAGTCTATCTGCACGAAATGCCAGGCGGCCAGTTCACCAACCTCAAGGAGCAGGCCCGCTCGCTTGGCCTGGAAGCCCGCTGGCACGAAGTGGCGCAGGCCTATGCCGACGCCAACCAGATGTTCGGCGACATCGTCAAGGTGACGCCGTCCTCCAAGGTCGTCGGCGACATGGCGTTGATGATGGTGTCGCAGGACCTGACCGTTGCCGACGTCGTCAGCGCCGACAAGGAGGTCTCCTTCCCGGAATCGGTCGTTTCGATGCTCAAGGGCGACCTCGGCCAGCCGCCGTCGGGCTGGCCGGCAGCGCTGCAGAAGAAGGCGTTGAAGGGTGAGGCGCCCTATACGGTCCGCCCTGGCTCGCTGCTCGAGGATGCCGATCTTAATGCCGAGCGCAAGACGATCGAGACCAAGCTGGAGCGCGAGGTCAGCGACTATGAATTCGCCTCCTATCTGATGTATCCGAAGGTCTTCACCGACTTTGCACTGGCCTCCGACACCTACGGTCCGGTCTCGGTGCTGCCGACGCCTGCCTATTTCTACGGCCTTGCTGATGGCGAGGAACTGTTTGCCGACATCGAGAAGGGCAAGACGCTGGTCATCGTCAACCAGGCGATGAGCGGCACGGACAGCCAGGGTATGGTCACGGTGTTCTTCGAACTGAACGGACAGCCACGCCGCATCAAGGTTCCGGATCGTGCGCATGGCGCGACCGGCGCTGCCGCCCGCCGCAAGGCGGAGCCGGGCAATGCCGCGCATGTCGGTGCGCCGATGCCGGGCGTCATCTCGCGCGTCTTCGTCTCACCGGGCCAGGCGGTCAATGCCGGCGACGTGCTGGTTTCCATCGAGGCCATGAAGATGGAAACGGCAATTCATGCCGAGAAGGACGGCACGATCGCGGAAGTGCTCGTCAAGGCCGGCGATCAGATCGATGCCAAGGATCTGTTGGTCAGCTACGCCGGCTGACCAACATTTAGAATGACCGAGGGGCGGCCTTCGGGGCCGCCTTTTTTTCATGAAAGGGTTGATATGAGTAAGCTCAAGATTGCCGTTATCGTCGGAAGCACACGAATCGGCCGCTTTGCGGAGCACCCCGCCAATTGGATTGCCGAAATTGCCGTAAGCCGCCCCGAACTCGAGGTTGAAGTTCTCGATCTGTTGGATTACCCGATGTCTTTCCTCGGGCAGGCGAGCGCGAGCTCGGCTGAAAACGAAACGGCGGAGCGCTGGAAGAAGAAGCTGCGCGCGTTCGACGGCTATATCTTCACAGCCGCCGAGTACAACCACGGCCCGACCGCAGTTCTCAAGAATGCGATCGATCTAGGGGAGTTCGTGCATAAGCCAGTCGCTTTCGTCGGCTATGGCGGTGTCGGGGGCGCCCGCGCAGTCGAGCAGCTGCGGCTGATTTTCGTGGAAATGAGCGCCGTTTCCGTGAAGACGGGCGTTCACATATCTTTCCCGGAATATCTCTCGGTCGCCAAGGAGGCAAAGAGCTTGAACGACTACGCGCATCTCGTCGAGGCCGCCAAGAACCAAATCGACCAGCTTATCTGGTGGGGCAAGGCGCTGAAGGCGGCGCGCGCGGTCTAAAGGATCCTGTCGCCGCGCATGCCTATATGTCGTAGGTATGGGCGGCGTTGATCGTCGAGATGAAGCGCTTGGTGCGCTCGCGCTCCGGCGCCGTGAAGATGTTCCTTGCGCTTCCCGTCTCCACCACGCTGCCGGCCTCGAGGAAGACCACGTCGTTGGCGATCTTGGAGGCGAGGCGCAGGTCATGCGTCGCCATCACCATGGTTGTGCCTTCGCGGGCGAGACGACCGAGAACGTCGACGACTTCGGCGGAGAGTTCGGGGTCGAGCGCCGATGTCGGTTCATCGCAGAGAAGAACGCGCGGAGACGGGGCAAGCGCGCGGGCGATTGCAACACGCTGTTGCTGACCACCCGAGAGCGTCGAGGGCCAGGCATCGGCCTTGTGCGCCATTCCGACCTTCGTCAGCAATTCCATTGCCCGCTCCCGTGCCTTCTCCTTCGGCCACCTCAGAACCGTGACGAGCCCTTCCATCACATTCTCGATGGTTGTCTGATGCGGAAAGAGCTGGAAGTTCTGGAATACCATGCCGGTCTGCCGGCGGATCTTCTGGATCGCCTGCCAGCCGGTCTTCTGGCCCGGCGCAAAGCTCAGCTTCTCCTCGCCGAGGCGGATCATGCCTGCTGTCGGGATTTCGAGCAGGTTGATGCAGCGCAGCAGCGTGCTCTTGCCACCACCTGACGGGCCGACGAGGGCCGTAACGCTACCTTCCGGAATGCGGATGCTGATATCTTTCAAGATGACGGCGTCGCCGAAGCGCTTTTCGATGTGGGAAAGCTCGATCATGCGTTTGCCTCCAGCATACCGCCGTAGCGCGCAAAGCGACGCTCGAGGCGGACCTGCAGCGCTGATAGGACGGAGCTCAATGCAAGGTATATCAATGCAGCCTCGATGTAGAGGATCAGCGGCTCGTAAGTGGTCGCGACGATGCGCTGCGCAGCCTGGAACAGCTCCGGGACCGTAATGGCGGCTGCAAGCGAGGTATCCTTCACCAGCGAAATGAACGTGTTGGAAAGTGGCGGCACCGCAACGCGCCCGGCCTGCGGCAGGATCGTGCGGCTCATTGCCTGACGCCAGCTCATGCCGATCGAGTAGGCCGCTTCCCACTGCCCCTTCGGTACGGAGGAGATGACGGCGCGGATGATCTCGGAGCTGTAGGCGCCGATGTTGAGGGTGAAGCCGATCAGTGCTGCCGGAAAGGCATCGAGCAGGATGCCGATGCTCGGCAGTCCATAGAAGATCACGAAAAGCTGCACCAGAAGCGGCGTGCCTCTGATAGCCCAGACATAGAAGCGGGCGATCGCGGCAACCGGCGCTGGTCCGAAGAGCCGCCCGATTGCGGTGATCAGCCCGAGGATCAGGCCGAACGCAAAGGAAAGGAGTGTCAGCGGGATCGTGAAGATCAGGCCGGCCCAGAGGAGCGGTCCGAGCGAATCCGCCATCAATTGAAGCCAGTTCGGCACGGTGCAATCCCCAAAGAAAGATGCGTCCAGCGAGATTTCGCTGAACGCTTTTCAGGCACATATAAAGGATGTGGCGGCGGCAGCAAGCCGCCGGCGGTATGACTTACTTCGAAACGTCCTGGCCGAAGTATTTGTCGGAGATCTTTTTGTAGGTGCCGTCAGCCTTGATGTCGGCAAGCGCCTTGTTGATTGCTTCCAGCAGTTCCGGCTCGCTCTTGCGGATGATGATACCGGAATAGTCGGCATTTTCCTGCTGGGCGACGATCTTCACCGGAGCTTCCGGCTTGTGCTTTTTGAAGTCGAGGAAGGAAAGGCTGTCGTTGATCGTCGCGTCTGCGCGCTTGGTTATTACGAGTTGGATCGATTGGTCGAAGCCATCGGTGCCGACGAGTTCGGCGCCGGACTGCTCGGCGAGCTTGCCGAAGTTGCTGGTCAGCGACTGAGCCGACTTCTTGCCCTTGAGGTCTGCAAAGCCCTTAATGCTGTCGTCGCCATCGCGGACGATGAGGACGGCCTTTGACGCAATATACGGCTCGGAGAAGTCGTATTTCTGCTTGCGCGCCTCGGTAATACCGACCTGGTTGATGACGGTGTCGTAGCGCTTCGCATCGAGACCGGCGATCAGCCCGTCCCATTTGCCTTCGACGAATTCTGCCTTGACGCCAAGCTTGGCAGCAACCGCTTCGCCGATCTCCACGTCGAAGCCGACGAGCTTGCTGCTGTCGTCATGATAGGTGAACGGAGCGTAGGTTCCCTCGGTGCCGATCTTGAAGACGCCTGATGATTTGATGGCGGCGAGGTTTTCGCCGGCAACGGCAGGAAGAAGCGCGGCGGCCTGAATGAGCGCTGCGGCGGCGATGGTCTTCAGAAGGTTCATTTTTGTATCCAATTCACCCGGTGTGTTCGATGTTTCGAAAATCGCAGAAAAGCATGTGAGGGGAAGCGTAGAAAACTGCAAAGAAAATGGGCACGTGCGAATATTTTTCTCATTTATGGCGAGTTTGGCGCGGCTTGTTTCAGGCTGCGAGGAAACGTGTCAGTGACGGGTCTTGCGTGCGCGATCATACTTGTTTATGCGTATTTATACACAATTGAGGGCGAGATCGACAGAACCGGCACGAACATGAACGAACTTCTGATGCAAGAGCGGCAAAGCGCCATTTCCCGCAAGCTGCAAACCGATGGGCGCGTTCTGGCTGCCACACTGGCGGTAGAGTTCGGCGTGTCCGAGGATACGGTACGCCGTGACCTTCGCGAGATGGCGGCTGCGGGCCTTTGCGAACGTGTATACCGGGGCGCGTTGCCGGTTTCTTCGGCTGGTGGCAGCATGAAGCATCGCATGGGTGTTGCAAGTGATCGGAAACGCGCGCTGGCGCTGGCTGCAGTGTCACAGATTACGCCTGGTTCAATGGTTTTCTTCGATGCGGGAAGCACTAACCTTGCCATTGCGGCCGCGCTACCTCCGGACATGACGCTGACCGCGGCGACAAACGCACCCGCAATCGCCGCGGCGCTGATCGAGAAACCTGCGATCAGTGTCATCCTCATTGGCGGGATGATCGATCGACAGGTTGGCGGCGCGCTGGGCGCCAAGGCGATGCGCGATATGGAATCCCTGTCGCCGGATCTCTGTATTCTTGGAGCTTGCGGCATCGACCTGGCTGCGGGAGTGACCACATTCGGTTTCGAGGACGCCGAATTCAAGCGCTTTGCGACGTCAAGGAGCCGGAAGGTTATGGTTGCCGCCACGTCAGAAAAATTCGGGACGGCGGCGCCTCATGCGGTGCTGCCGGTGGCCCATTGCGAATGCCTGGTTGTCGAGCGCGATGTCGAGCCTGACGTGCTTGCGCAATATCGCGACCGTGGGTGCAGAACGATTGTCGCTGGCGAGGCGGCGTAATTCATTCAAAGCGGCAATCGGCCTTAAGCCGGATGCTCGTGGGATATCGGAAGAAGAGATGGATACTCAGACGAAAATGGCGTCGGCCGTCAGAACCGGTTTTGTAACGAAGAATAGAGCGGCCGTTTCGCTGCTCTTCCTGATGAACGGTTTCCTTGTCGGCTGCTGGGCGCCAAAGATCCCGGAGTTTGCTGAACGCCTGCAGCTGAGCAAGTTCCAGCTTGGACTCATGATCCTGGTCTTCGGTCTGGGCTCACTGACAATGATGCCGATTGCCGGCGCGCAAATTGCACGCCATGGCTCGCGGCTCGTCGTGCAAGCGGCCGCCTTTTGCCTGCTGCCGATCCTTCTGGCGCTCACTCTGGCGCCCAATATTGCTACGGGAGCGGTTTCGCTCTTTCTGTTCGGTGGCTTCATCGGCGCAATGGATGTTGCGATGAATGCCAATGCCGTCGCCGTCGAGAAATCGATGCGGCGCGCGATCATGTCGTCCTGCCATGCCTTCTGGAGCCTGGGCGGCTTGATCGGTTCGGGCCTCGGTGGCCTGCTGATCGCCAAGCTCGGCGTGCTCGGGCATGCCGAGTTGGCAACATTGCTTGCGGCAATCTTCCTGGGCGTCGCCTGGCCGATGATCCTTGCCGATCCGCCGCATCCTGACGAGAGGAAAGAGAAGGCGCGGCTGCCGCTTGTACCGCTTCCTTGGCTACTCGGCCTCATGGCGTTGTTTTCAATGGTTCCGGAAGGCGCAGTGCTCGATTGGGGCGCTCTGTATCTTCGGCAGGAGCTGGATGCCTCGATTGCCCTTTCCGGCTTTGGCTTTGCGGCGTTTTCGCTGACGATGGCCATCATGCGATTTGCGGGGGATCTCGTTCGTGATCGCCTGGGTGGAGTGAAAACGTTGCGCATCTGCACGCTTTTTGCCATCGCCGGCATGTTGCTTGCAGCCTTTGCGCCCGATGCCGAAACGGCGATCGTCGGCTTTGCCCTGTGTGGCATCGGCATTTCCAATATGGTGCCGATCGCCTTTTCCGCCGCCGGCAACATTCCAGGTCTGAAAGCCGGGATCGGGCTCTCTGTCGTCACCACCATGGGTTATTCCGGCATGCTGGTCGCGCCGTCGGCAATCGGCTTCGTGGCCGAGCATATTGGCTTCACCGTCGTGTTCATGGCACTGCCGGTGCTCTTGGTGGTCGTATTGCTGTTTTCCAATCTGGCGCGCTATGCTGACGGCATATCGGGCGGCGGGCACTGAAGCAGGTTCCAAGCAAAAGTGATGTGCGGGGCGGTTGACAACAAAGCGGGCATGATCCACCTGAAAGACACGAATTTCAGGGGTTCAAGAACTCTATATGTCTTCTTCTGCAGATTTTGATCCGAAACCGCGCCGCGCATCCGTCGCCGTCGATGTTGGCGGCGTCATCGTGGGCGGCGGCGCGCCCGTTGTCGTCCAGTCGATGACGAATACCGATACGGCGGATGTCGACGCGACCGTCACGCAGGTGGCGGCTCTCTTCAAGGCGGGTTCGGAGCTTGTCCGGATCACCGTGGATCGCGACGAAAGTGCGGCTGCGGTTCCCAAGATTCGCGAGCGGCTGTTGCGGCTTGGCATGGACGTGCCGCTCCTCGGCGATTTTCACTACATTGGCCACAAGCTTCTTGCCGATCATCCGGCCTGTGCCGAGGCGTTGGCGAAATACCGTATCAACCCGGGCAATGTCGGCTTCAAGGACAAGAAGGACAAGCAGTTCGGCGACATCATTGAGATGGCGATCCGCTACGACAAGCCGGTGCGCATCGGCGTCAACTGGGGTTCGCTCGATCAGGAGCTACTCACGACGCTGATGGATCGGAACGCGGAAGCTGGCTCACCGCTATCGGCGCGCCAAGTGACTCGCGAAGCGATCGTGCAGTCCGCGTTGATTTCGGCCAATCTTGCCGAAGAGATAGGTCTGCCGCGCAACCGCATCATCCTGTCGGCCAAGGTTAGCCAGGTACAGGATCTGATCGCCGTCTATTCGATGCTCTCCGAACGCTCTGATCATGCGTTGCATCTCGGTCTTACCGAGGCCGGCATGGGCAGCAAGGGGATTGTCGCCTCATCGGCTGCCATGGGTTATGTGCTGCAACAGGGGATCGGCGATACCATCCGCGTGTCGTTGACGCCGGAGCCGAATGGCGACAGGACGCGCGAAGTACAGGTCGCCCAAGAGCTGCTGCAGGTGATGGGCTTCCGCCAGTTTATCCCTGTCGTTGCCGCTTGTCCCGGCTGCGGGCGCACGACCTCGACCGTTTTCCAGGAATTGGCGCAGAACATCCAGAACGACATCCGCAAGAACATGCCGGTCTGGCGCGAGAAATATCCGGGCGTCGAAGCGCTAAACGTTGCGGTCATGGGCTGCATCGTCAACGGGCCGGGTGAAAGCAAGCACGCTGACATCGGCATTTCATTGCCTGGCACCGGTGAAACGCCGGCTGCGCCTGTGTTCATCGATGGCAGCAAGGCATTGACGCTACGCGGACCGAACATCGCTTCCGACTTCGAGGCGCTTGTCGCCGACTACATCGAAAAGCGATTTGGGCAGAAGACGGCCGCGGAATAAGGCGCGGTCGAAAACACTCAGATTCGGCTGGCCAGAAGCTTCAGCCCCGCAACACAGTAGAAGGCGGCCATAGCCCCTTCGATCCAGCGGCGCAGGCTGCGGTAAATCTTCAGTGCGTGCGGTGTCGAGAACAATACTGCGTAGCCCATGAAGATGGTAAAACCTGTTGCCATGCAGACGCCGATGATGAGGCCGACGACGGATGCTCGGGCGCCCTGCGGCATGCCGAGCGCTATGATCGCCAGCCACGCAAAGATGGCCTTCGGATTGGTAACGTGAATGCCGTAGCCGCGCAGCAGCAGGGCGCGCGCCGTAAGGCTCTTTTGCACGACAGCCTGCGGCAGGCCATCGTTGGCGCGTACGGCCTTGAAGGCCTTGTAGGCGAGATATAGCAGATAGATGCCGCCGAAAATCTTCAGGATCTCGAGCGCGATGGCGTAGGTCTGGAGGATGGTTGCCAGGCCAAGAGCGGCAGCACAAGCCCAGGTGAACGAGCCCGCAAAGATGCCGAGCGAGATGGTCATGCCTGCCTTCCGGCCATGCGTCATCGACGTCGACACGATTGCCATGATTGCCGGGCCGGGGCTGATGACGGCGATCAAATAAGCGACGTAGGCAGGCAGGATCTGCGGTAGGTAGGTCAGGATCTCGTGCATCTTACGTCTCTTATTCGGTCGGTGGATCTTGGCCTCGTTTCTTAGGCGCGGTTCCCGGCGATCGACAAGAGACTGTGTCTCGTGTGGTGGCGGAAATATTGTCCCGGTGACGCTTTTTCAGTTCTTGCGTCCCGCAATGAAGCGAGCAGCTTCGGCGAGAATGATGCTGCGCTCGGCGTAGGTAGACAGCAATGCTTCGGCTTCGCGCACATGCTCGGCAAGCTTGGTTTCCGCCCATGCGATACCATGCAGTGCCACCAGCGTGCCTTTTCCGCGACCGGCATCCTTGCCTGTCGCCTTGCCCATTGTGGCGGCATCGGAGGTGAGATCAAGAATGTCGTCGGCGAGCTGGAAGGCGAGGCCGATCCTCTCGCCGAACTGGCGCAATCGCGCGCGATCCTCTGCCGACGCACCGGCGATGATGGCGCCTGCCTCGCAGGCGAAGCGGATAAGTGCGCCTGTCTTCATGGCTTGCAGCGTAACGATGCCTTGTTCGTCCGGGACCTGCTTTTCGGCAGCAAGGTCGAGAGCCTGGCCGCCTGCCATGCCTCCAATTCCGGCGGCGCGCGCAAGGGCCAGCGTCAACGCCACTTTGGCTGTGTCCGGCAAGCTCGTTTCAGGCGCTGCGATGATGTCAAAGGCATAGGTCAGCAGGCTGTCCCCAGCGAGAATGGCAGTCGCTTCGTCGTATGCGATGTGCACCGTCGGCTTGCCTCGGCGCAGGTCGTCATCGTCCATCGCCGGCAAATCATCGTGAACGAGCGAATAACAGTGCACGCATTCGAGTGCCGCTCCCACCCTCAGCGCCGTGCTCCTGTTGCCGCCGAGCAATGATGCCGTTTCCGCAACAAGGAAAGGCCGCAGTCGCTTGCCGCCGTTCAGGACGGCATAGTGCATCGCCGAACACAGGCTCTCCGGCCGAGCGATTTCGTCGTTCAGCGCAGCCGGTGACAGCAGGATGTCGAGCACAGCCTCGACCTCGCGCGCGGTGGCGGCCAGTCTGGCTTCGAATGTTTCAGAGCTTGCGTCCATGGCGCGCTGTTTGGCATGAGCCGCCTTCTGCTTGCAACGGAATTGTCGATGGTGCGGCGAAGATTTCCTTTGTCTCTGGCAATGCCAGTTCGCAAACGGTATGGAGGAGAAGGGCAAGAGACTGGGTCGGGGAATTGGACATAACGCCGGAGACAGAGGATCGCATTACCGTGCCGTTTCACAGGCACGTGTTTCTTTGGCTTAAAGGTCGCCCTGTGATCATGCGCATCGTTGTCGCGCTGGCGGCGCTCGTCATCCTTCCGTACGTCTTGATCGTCCTTTACCTGCTGCCCTTCATCCACCCGGTTTCCACGCTCATGCTTCGCGATCTGGTGCTGCTGCGCGGTTACGACCGGCAATGGGTCTCAATCGATAATATCTCACCGGTTCTTGTTCAGTCGGTAATGATGTCCGAAGACGGACAGTACTGCTTCCATGGTGGCGTCGATTGGGGTGAGATGCGCATGCTCTTGGAGGATACGCTAAGCGGTCACTCCACCCGTGGCGGCAGCACGATCCCGATGCAGACGGCAAAGAACCTGTTTTTGTGGAATAGCCGTTCCTTCGTTCGCAAGGCGCTGGAGCTGCCATTGGCTGTGACGGCAGACGTTATCTGGTCAAAGCGACGGCTGATGGAAATCTACCTCAACATTGCCGAATGGGGGCCCGGGATCTATGGCATCGAGGCTGCCGCGCGCCACCATTTCAAAGTGCCGGCATCGAAGTTGACCAGCCGGCAGGCTGCCCTTCTCGCCGTGGCGCTTCCCAACCCCTTTGATCGCAATGCCGGCAAGCCCGGGCGGGGATTGCGACGGCTCGCCAGCCTCATCGAGCGGCGCGCGCGAGGGTCGGGCGATTACATCAGATGCATTTATGATTGAGATCGCAATAAGTCGTTGGTGTTCATGAGTGTCATCTGGCATTCGTGCTTTAAAAGTATGGACGGAAATCCCGCCACTAACGACTAGACTACCAGCAATGATTTCTGCCTTTTCGCCCGCACTTCTGACTTATTCCGCCACCCATAACCCTACTCCGCCAAGTCATTTCGGGACGCGCTACGACGCAACCGGCACGTTTCTGCGCGAGCCGGGCAATACCGTCGTGTGCCATCTGATCGAGGGATCGCCAGCGCAGCAGATGATCATTGAAGCGCGCCGGCGCTTTCTAGAGACGCCGGAAGCATCTCGGTTCGCCTTCACTCCGATCTCCAGTCTGCACATGACGCTTTTTCAGGGCATTATCGAGTATCGCCGCAGGTTGCCCTACTGGCCGCAGGATGTAGCGCTTGATACTGCGATCGAGCACATGAGCGAAATGTATCTGGATCGATTGCAATCCTTCGACCCGCTCGGCCCCTTCGATGTTGAAGTTACCGAAGTGACGCCGGTGGGGCTTACAGTCAACGGTGCTACGGTCGCAGATCGGCAAACCATGAAGGAATGGCGGGACGCTCTTGCGCATGTCTTTCGCTACCGGCACCCGGACCATGATGCCTATGCGTTCCACATCACATTCTGCTATCCAATCATTCGACTGCCGGAAGCAGCGCTCCCGGAATGGCAGGCGATGATCGACAGCACGCTCGCGGCGCTGCGCGAAAACGCTCCCGTGATAAGATTGAAGCCGCCGGCCTTCTGCACTTTCGACGATATGAACCATTTCGAGGAGCGGCTTGTGCTCGCGCCCGCAGCCTAAAAAGAAGACCCTATTGGACAAGCTGACGCTCTATATCGGCAACAAGAACTATTCGTCGTGGTCGTTTCGGCCATGGATCGCCATGACGGCCGCGGGTGTTCCTTTCGAGGAAGTGCTTGTCCCTTTCGATTTCGCGGCCGGCAATCTGCACTTCAAGGAGTTCTCGCCAACGGGTCAGGTGCCGGTGCTCCAGCACAGCGACGTTCGTGTCTGGCAGTCGCTGGCGATCATCGAGTATGTTGCCGAGCTTTTCCCGGAAGCCGGGATCTGGCCAAAGGAGCGCGACAAGAGAGCGGTGGCGCGCGCTGTTTCCATGGAGATGCTTTCGGGTTTCAGGGCCTTGCGCAACGCTTGTCCGATGAATATCCGGCGGAGGAAGGGCAAGATCGCGCTCGCTGACGGCGTCATGGCCGACGTCGCCCGCATCGAGACGATCTGGCGTGACCTGCGCGCTCACTCCGGCGGACCGTTCCTTTTTGGCGATTTTTCCGGCGCCGATGCGATGTTCGCGCCTGTTGTCAACCGCTTCGACGTCTACGACCTGGTCTCTGCCAGCGATACTCTGAGCTATATCGCCGCCGTCAAGGGGCATCCGGCCTGGAAGAAGTGGGAAGAGGCGGCGCGGGCCGAGGCCTGGATCGTCGAGGAAGACGAGGTCTGACCTCTGAATCGCGTGAATCTCAAAAAATAAGCTTGGGGACTGGTCAAGCTCCCCCAAGGCATGTATAAGCGCGAAAAATTTCCGAAATCGCGATCCGTCGTTTCGGCCGCCAGTCTGGCCGTTGGATGTGTTTGCCCGTGAAGTGGAGTAAGAAAAATGGCTGTACCGAAGAGAAAAACGAGCCCGTCCAAGCGCGGTATGCGCCGCTCTGCAGACGCACTGAAGGCTCCGACCTACGTTGAAGACAAGAACTCCGGCGAACTGCGCCGCCCCCACCATATCGATCTGAAGACCGGTATGTATCGCGGCCGTCAGGTTCTGACGCCGAAGGAAAGCGCATAATACATTTGCGTTCTGCCTGAGTAGGATTTGCGAGGTCGGCCCTGTGCCGGCCTTTTGCTTTTTCCCGCGAAAAATACATTCTTTTGATGCCTTGAAGTGATGCGGCTGTTTACGGCACTATTCTCTCGCTGAGGGGAGATATGCCAGATGTTCAATGCTGTGCCGCTGATGATTATTCCATTCATTCTTTACAATATGTCGATGCTGGGCTTGATGGGCGGCGGCGGGCTTCCCTCGTTGCAAAACGACGTCATCGTTTTGTCGATGATTTCGGGAGCCATGTGGAGCATGTCGCTTGGCGATCTTTTCATCGTCATCGCACTTGCGGTGCTATTCTTCGAAATACTGAGGGCGACGCGCAATGCTGGCGGCAGCCTGGCCAATCACATGCTGTCAATGCTCGTCTTCATAGCCTTCCTGGTCGAGTTTCTTCTCGTCCAAGATGCAGCCACCCAGGTTTTCTTCATCCTGATGACGATTGCGTTGATCGATGTGATTGGCGGCTTTGCCGTATCTATTCGCACCGCCGGGCGCGATGTTTCGATCGGGCTCTGAAGCTCATAGATTGTCGAGTTTGTTCTGAAGCGCGCGCAGCTGTTCTTTCAGCTCGTCGATGTCTTTTGCCTCCGCCTTGCGGCTCTCCTTAGCCGGCGGTGTCATGAACGGCGAGAACATCTGCATCGCTTGCTGGAACATCTCGGTATTGCGACGGACCTGGTCTTCGACCATCTGCATCGGTAGTTGCAGGTTCTTGCCGATAGGCGTTTCGCCGAAAGCGCGCGTGACCTGCTCGCGCATCTGCGCCTGCTGTTCGGTAAAGGCGCGCATGGAATGTTCCAGGAAGCTCGGAACGACCATCTGCATCTGGTCGCCGTAGTAGGTAATCAGCTGGCGGAGGAACGAGATCGGCAGGAGCGTGTTGCCCGTCTTGGATTCCTGTTCGAAAATGATTTGCGTCAGTACCGAGTGGGTAATGTCGTCGCCGCTCTTTGCATCCTGGACTGTAAAATCCTCACCCTTCTTCACCATCTCCGCCAGGTCTTCCAACGTCACGTAAGTGCTGGTGCCTGTGTTATAGAGGCGGCGATTGGCGTATTTCTTGATTACGATCTGCCCGTCATTCTTCGCCATATCAGTCTCCCGAAGCCCGTCTGATTGTTATGGAAATTCCTCCACCGAGGAATGTAGACGCAAACGAAGCCCAGTGACAATCTCTTTGTGCGATGCGGCAACCCCTTTTAAGTCAGAGATAATTTGCCTCAGCGTAAGCAATCCCTAAAATGCAATGGTAGAGTCTTGTCGTTTGACTTGGCGATGAAGCTTTGTCAGTTTCGATGTATCTGGTGGAGTTAACGAGGAGATCGTCATGTCGAGTTCATCCATCGTCATCGCTAGTGCAGGTCGCACTGCCGTTGGCTCATTCAATGGCGCCTTCGCCACCGTTCCGGCCCATGAACTGGGTGCGGCTGCGGTCAAGGGCGCGCTGGAGCGTGCAGGTGTCGAGGCCGGCGAAGTCGATGAAGTCATTCTCGGTCAGGTTCTTCCGGCCGGCGAAGGCCAGAACCCCGCCCGCCAGGCGGCCATGAAGGCCGGCGTTCCCAAGGAAGCGACCGCATGGGGCGTCAACCAGCTCTGTGGCTCGGGTCTTCGCGCCGTCGCGCTCGGCATGCAGCAGATCGCGCTCGGTGATGCAAAGATCATCGTCGCGGGCGGCCAAGAGTCGATGTCGATGGCGCCGCATGCGGCGCATTTGCGAGGCGGCGTGAAAATGGGCGACATGAAGATGGTCGACACCATGATCAAGGACGGCCTGACAGATGCCTTCTATGGCTATCACATGGGCATCACCGCCGAGAACATCGCGCGCCAGTGGCAGCTCTCCCGCGAGGAGCAGGACCGATTTGCCGTCGCGTCGCAGAATAAGGCGGAAGCCGCGCAAAAGGCCGGCCGATTCAGCGATGAAATCATCCCCTTCGTCATCCAGACACGAAAGGGCGACGTGACGGTTGATGCCGACGAGTACATCCGCTACGGCGCGACGTTGGACTCGATGGCCAAACTGCGCCCGGCTTTCGACAAGGACGGCACGGTTACCGCAGCGAATGCCTCCGGCCTGAACGATGGCGCCGCCGCAGCCGTGCTGATGACCGAGGCCGAAGCCTCCCGTCGGGGCATCCAGCCGCTCGTCCGCGTTGTCTCCTGGGCGACAGCAGGCGTTGATCCGCAGCTCATGGGAACCGGCCCGATCCCGGCGTCGCGCAAGGCGCTGGAGAAGGCGGGCTGGTCTGTCGGCGATCTCGATCTCGTCGAAGCGAACGAAGCCTTCGCCGCGCAGGCCTGTGCGGTCAACAAGGACCTCGGCTGGGATCCTTCGATTGTCAACGTCAACGGTGGTGCGATCGCGATCGGCCATCCAATCGGCGCTTCCGGCGCGCGGGTGCTCAATACGCTCCTTTTCGAGATGAAGCGCCGTGGCGCGAAGAAGGGATTGGCGACGCTCTGCATCGGTGGCGGGATGGGCGTCGCAATGTGTTTCGAAGCTCTTTGAATAGCAGGCAGTCCAACTAGAACCTGAGCCCCGCAGCATAGCGGGGCCCTCAAATAAGGGAGCGGAACATGAGCAGGGTGGCTGTTGTCACAGGTGGTACCCGCGGCATTGGCGCCGCGATTTCTCTCGCGCTGAAGAATGCCGGCTATACGGTTGCCGCCAACTACGCTGGCAACGACGAAAAGGCGAGCGCCTTTCACGGCGCCACAGGCATTCCGGTCTTCAAATGGGATGTTTCCGACTATGCGTCATGCGGCGAAGGCATCGCGAAGGTCGAGGCCGAACTGGGTGTGATCGATGTCCTTGTCAATAACGCCGGCATCACCCGGGACGCAATGTTCCACAAGATGACACCGCAGCAGTGGCACGAGGTCGTCAACACCAACCTCACCGGTCTCTTCAACATGACACACCAGGTCTGGGGCGGCATGCGCGACCGAAGCTACGGGCGGATCGTCAACATTTCCTCGATCAACGGCCAAAAGGGTCAGATGGGACAGGCGAACTATTCGGCTGCGAAGGCCGGAGACCTCGGCTTCACCAAGGCGCTTGCGCAGGAAGGTGCTGCCAAGAACATCACCGTGAACGCGATCTGCCCAGGCTATATCGGTACGGAAATGGTTCTTGCAGTGCCGGAGAAAGTGCTGAACGAGCGGATCATTCCGCAGATTCCGGTTGGCCGTCTCGGCGAACCGGAAGAGGTGGCGCGCTGTGTCGTCTTCCTGGTTTCCGACGACGCAGGTTTCATCACCGGATCGACGCTAAGCGCCAATGGCGGTCAGTTGTTCGTTTAGCGGATGGACGCCGTAAGGCCGTTATCGTGGCTCTCGATCTGCTGCGAATAGCGGCCTTGCTGGCTACGCGTATCGTATGGATTCAAGTATGCCGCATAGGCCGCCATGGCGATTGTCAACATTGCGGCCGCACCGATAATTCTCGTCATTGCCCTGCACTCCAAATTCCCCACGACGCATTGGTCGTTCAACCTGGTGTCGATATTGGGGCCGATTTGAGGAATTATTTGGCTGTCTTTCAGCCCTTTGGGTGGCGCTTTGTTTTAGCCCTGACCGGCACCTTCTGCATTGCACGGCCTTCGCCGCGAAGAGCGGCGGTGGCTGTGGTTACGAAGGCGGCCGCAATGAGGATGGCAACCGCTGAATTCAAGATGATCTCAGTCATGCGACCGTTCCTTTCAAAGTCTGGCGGGGCTTAGCCTCCGCCGCTGTTCTTGAAAGAAATATGCGCCTCGCCCTCACAGCCCGGTAGATTGAACTTTGGCGACCGACTGTCAGCGTGGCGTTGACAATCGGTCGCTCTTAGAGATGAGGATTGCGCGGCCGATATTTCGTCACCAGTCGCTGATTCACCGCGGCAGCGCCAGGCATATTGGCACTGAGATAAATCGGTGCGTCGCCGCCTTTCGACAGCTCCAAAGCGACGTCAGCGAAGATGGCGTTGAGCACCGTCGCGCCGATTGCGGTCGAAACCGGGCCGACTTTTAGCTCCGTGCCTGGGAGCGCAATCACTGCATCGCCGGGAGGAAGACCGTTGTCCAACACGACATCGGCGATGTCCGCAAGGCGGCGTCGGCCGTTCGCGACCGCACTCGAATAGGAGACAGACGTGATCGCGATCACCTTGGCGCCGATCTCGCGGCCATAATCGGCGGCTTCGATCGGCGCTGCGTTCACGCCGGAGTTCGATGCGATGATGATGACATCGCCCGGCTGCATGCCGTAGCGTTCCAGCACCGGCCGCACCAATCCTTCTGTCCGCTCATAGACGGAGCTGATCACCGCGCCCTCGTGCAGCATCGCGGAGCCAACGAGAATCGGAACGGTGAAAGCGAGGCCACCTGCCCGATAGTGCACCTCTTCTGCCAGCATATGTGAGTGTCCGGTGCCGAACACATAGACCCGCTTGTCATTGCGTGCGGCTTCTAGGATCGCATTGGCCGCCAAAGCCATGGGCTCAGCGAGCTCCGTCTTCAAAGTCTCGAGTCGGCCAATCAGATTGGAGAAGTAAGCATCGGTGATCGCTGTCATCACGTCCTCGATTTCTAAGCCGCTTCGCCGCTGATGAAGGTCCGAGTGACCTCGAGAGCATCGGTCAGATGCACCAGATCGGCTCGGGCACCCGGCGAAAGGTGGCCGTGGTCTTCAAGCCGCAGGAAGCGCGCCGGGTAGAGCGTCGCCATGCGAAGGGCCTCTGCGAGCGGCAGTTCCAGATAGGTAACGCCATAGCGGATAGTCGACGCCATATCCACGTCGGAGCCGGCAAGCGTGCCGTCGGACAGAACCAGCTTCGAGCAGAAGCCACCTCTCTCGCGTCGGACGGTGCGGCCATTCAACGTGAAGGAGTCTTGCTCCGATCCAACCAGCGACATCGCGTCGGTGACGAAAAAGAGCCTGCCTTCACCCCGTTTGGCGCGAAGAGCGGTTCGAAGCGCCTTCGGATCAACATGATGGCCATCGGCAATGATGCCGCACCAGACCGAAGGATGATCGATGGCGGCACCGACGAGGCCGGGTGCCCGGTGGCCGAGTTGGCTCATGGCGTTGAAAAGATGGGTGACACCTCGCGCGCCGGCGTCGAAGCGAGCCTCCGCCACCTCGCTGGAACAATCGGAATGGCCAATGCTGATGGTGACGCCGGCTTCGCTGAGTTCGCGTACCTGTTTTGAGGTTACTTGCTCGGCCGCCATCGTTACCAGCAAGGTACCGATTGCTTCCTTGGCCGCAATGAAGGCTGTCACGTCCTTGCCTTCAACGGGGCGCATGAGTTCGGCAAGATGTGCCCCCTTGCGGGCCGGCGCCAGATGTGGGCCTTCAAGATGGAGACCCGACACGCCGCGATTCGTCTTGACGGCTTCCTTGGCCGCCTCGATCGCCGCCTCCGTCGCGTCCGCCGTATCGGTGATCAGCGTCGGCAGCAGCGCAGTCGTGCCATAGGGCCGATGACCGTCGGCAATCATGTACATGGAGGCTGCAGAGGGCTCGTCGTTGAGCATTCGCCCGCCACCCCCATTTACCTGCGCATCGATGAAGCCTGCCGAAAGAACGCCGCCTTCGAACCGCGTGTGCTCGCCGTCGGGCAGTTCGCTTGCCGTCGCAATGGCCTCAACGCGCCCGTCCGACACAATGAGTGCCTTATCGTCGTGGAAGCGTTGGCCGTCGAAGATCCGGGCGCCGGAGAAGATCTTGCGAACCATCACATCGTCTCCGTGACCTTGAGCAGATTGGCCGGCTTGTCCGGGTCGAAGCCCTTGCGACGCGTGACTGACTCGATCAGCCGATAGTAGACGAGCAGCGAAACGAGCGGGTCGAGCAGACCGCTGCCCGTCGTCGGCACCTGCAAATTGATGCCGGAGACCGGCTGGCCCGAGAACGGCACGGTGGTTGCGCCGAGCTTCCGCAGCCGCTCAAGTGCTTGGACGTTGTTGCTGAATGCCGGATCATCAGGCGTGAAGGCGACGATCGGGAAGCCCGGCTGAACAAGACGCATCGGCCCATGCATCAGTTCGGCAAGCGAGAAGGCTTCCGCGTGCAAGCTGGCCGTCTCCTTGGCTTTCAATGCTGCCTCGAGCGCAATGGCGAAAGCGGGGCCGCGACCGGCCGTATAAAGTGAGCTGGCGTCGAAAAGAACGTCCTCTGCTGCCTTCGTATCGATCCCACTGGTCGCCTGGAGGGCTTCCGGCAGCTTTTCCAAGGAGGCATGCAGATCGCGCTTGCCGCTGATGGCAGCCGTGACACCGGAAAGCGCGGCGACCGAGGCGATGAAGGACTTGGTCGCTGCCACGCTCTTCTCCGGGCCAGCATTGAGGCCGAGAACGATGTCGGCCTGCTTGGCGAGCGGGCTGTCGGTGACGTTGACGACGGCGATCGTCGTTGCGCCGCCATGCTTTGCCGCATCCTGCAGGGCAATGATGTCGGGGCTTGCGCCGGATTGCGACACCGTGAAGTGGATGCCCCCCTTCAGATGCAGAGACGCACCATAGACCGACGCGATCGATGGGCCAAGCGATGCGACCGGCACGCCACAGGTGATCTCGAACAGGTATTTGAAGAAGGTCGCGGCATGGTCCGACGACCCGCGCGCTGCCGTCGTCACCACGGTCGGAGCGCCCGATGCAAACAGCTTCGCGATTTCATCGAAGGCGGACTTTTCTTTCTGAAGCAAGGTTGCGACGACCTCCGGCGATTGGCCGGCTTCCTGCAACATTAGCGACTGGCTTTCACTCATAGGTCATCTCCAATTCTCAATTCCGCAACAAAATCATATGCATCGCCACGATAGTGGGAGCGGGTGTATTCGACGACACGCTGGTCTTCCAGGCGCGAGACGCGTTCAATCAGTAGCGCGGGCGCGCCGGCATTCACGTGCAGCGCGGCGGCCGATGATGGATCGAGCGTGACCGCCGTCAATCTCTGCAGCGCCCGAACGGGCCGGTGGCCGTTTGCCGCGAGTGCTTCGTAAAGAGATCCCTCTCCACCACCATTTTCTCCAAGGAATTTTATCGGCACGACAGCGCGTTCGATCGCAAGCGGCAGCCCGTCGGCAAGACGCAGACGATCGAGGCGAAGGACGGGTTCATCAAGGCCGAGGCCAAGCAGGAACGCCTCCTCAGGAGATGGCGTATTGACCGTCCGAGACAAGATCCTTGCGGCAGGGGCGCGACCGCGCAAGCGCATGTCGGCGGAGAACGAAGAGAGCCGCCACAGCGATTGTTCCATGCGTTCGACCTTGCTGGAAACGAAGGTGCCGCTCCCGTGCCGAGACTCGAGCGTGCCAGCGTTCATCAGGTCACGATAGGCGGTTCGAACAGTCACGCGTCCGACCTTCAGCGCTTCGGCCATATCGCGCTCGCCGGGGAGTGCCGTTCCAGGCTTCAGCAATCCTTCCTGAACCAGGCCAGTCAAGGCCTGCGCCAGCCGCTTGTAAAGCGGTCCCGTCAACGCCTCGTCGCGCAGACCACGGCTGTTCAGCTCGGCTATCAAACTGGTTCTATCCATGTTCCAGTAATAGAACCTATTTAGAACCAATCGCAAGCGGGAAATAACTCCAAAAAGAAAAACCCTCGCAGGCGGCCTGCGAGGGTTTGTTCATTCGAGCACAAGATCAGAGCGTCAACTCTTCGTGAAAACGTAGTCCGTTTCCTGACGCAGGACTTCGCCCGGGCGCAGAACGGCGTCCGGAAATCCCTCGTGATTGATTGCATCAGGCCAGATCTGCGTTTCCAGGCAGAAGCCGGCGAACGGACCATACTTGCGTCCGCCGAGGCCGGGCACAGGCACGTTGAGCTTGAAGGCGGCATAGAACTGGACGCCGGGCTCCGTGGTGCGTACTTCCAGCGAAACGCCCGAGTTCAGGCTGCGGGCAAGCGCGACGGACCGCTTGGCGGTCCGGTCGTCGGAAAGGCAGAAATTGTGATCGTAGAGCGCCTGCTCGCTGCCGTCGAACCGCTTCATCGGCGACATCTCGCGGAAGTCGAAGACAGTTCCGGCGACGGGTCGGATCTCACCCGTCGGGACCTGCAGTTCATCGGTGACGAGGTAGCCGTCGGCTGCGATCATGATGTCGTGGCCGAGCGCATCGTCGCGGCCGTCGAGGTTGAAATAGGCATGCTGGCAAACGTTGGCGATCGTCGGCTGATCACTGGTCGATTCGTAGACGACGGAGAATTCGCCGTTGCCATGCACCCAGTAGGTTGCCTGGATGGTGCAGTTGCCCGGATAGCCGGCGCGGCCGTCCGGATCGACGATCTTCAGCACAACGCGGTCGACATCATGCTCGACGATTGTCCAGTTCTGCTTGGCGATGTTGTCGCTGCCGCCATGAAGATGGGTCACGCCCTTCTCGTTGAGATCGAGCTGATAGTTCTTGCCATCCAGCGTGAACCTGCCGCCGCCGATGCGGTTTGCGCAGCGCCCGGGCGTTGCGCCAAAGTAGGAGGAGTGAGCGGGGTAGCTGTCGAAATCGTCGAAGCCGAGCAGAAGCGGGGCATCGTGGTCGTCGAGGCGGAGATCCTGAATGACGGCACCCCAGGTGATGATCTTGGCTGTTAGCCCGCCACCTTTGATCTCGATCCGATAGACAGTTTCTCCCGACTTGGTTTGCCCAAAAACTTCCCGTTTCAACAATTCCGCCATAACGACCGTCCAGATCTATCTTCGAGTGAGGCAGCGAACCTGCCCCCATTTGCCGCAAACCGCAACGGTGTGCCGCAAAAAAGAAACGCTGCCAGGCCGGGGACACGCTCCGCCCAGTGGCCTGGCGTTGCTCGTGTCAGTCGCTCTTGCCGATATCGTTGAGATCGTACGGCGTGGTCTGGTAGATCTCGTTGATCCAGTTGCCGAACAACAGGTGCGCGTGGCTGCGCCAGCGGTTTTGCGGCGTCAGCGACGGATCGTTGTGCGGGAAGTAGTTGTGCGGCATCTTGATCGGAACGCCGGCATTCACGTCGCGGAAATATTCGTCGGAAAGCGACGTTGAATCATATTCCACATGATTGAACATATAGAGCCGCTTGCCCTTCCGCTCATGCACGAGGCAGACGCCCATTTCGTTGGATTCCATCAGGATCTCAAGGCTTTCCGACTTTTCGATGTCGCCGCGGCGGACTTCGGTCCAGCGCGACACCGGCACTTCGAAATTGTCCGAGAAACCGTTCAGGTAAACGGATGACGGCTTCAGGTTCCGGTGCCGGTAGACGCCGAAGGCCTTCTCCTTGAGCTCATACTTCGCAACACCGTGGAAATGATAGATCGCGGCCATCGCGCCCCAGCAGACGTTCATCGACGAATGGACGTTGGTTTCCGTCCAGTCGAAAATCTGCTGCATTTCGCGCCAATAGTTCACGTCCTCGTAGGGCAGCGTCTCGATCGGCGCGCCGGTAGTGATGAAGCCATCGAACTTGCGGTGCTTCACTTCCTCCCACGTCTGGTAGAAGGCGAGAAGATGGTCTTCCGAGGTGTTCTTTGCTTTGTGGTTACCCACGCGGATGAGCGAAAGCTCCACCTGCAGTGGAGACGCGCCGACCAGGCGGGCCATCTGCAATTCCGTCTTGATCTTGTTCGGCATGAGGTTGAGAAGCCCGATCTGCAGCGGTCGGATGTCCTGACGGATAGCCACCGTCTCGGTCATCACGCGCACGCCTTCCTGAACCAGGGTTTCAAATGCAGGCAAGGTATCGGGGATCTTGATGGGCATTGCGGTCACTCGATCAAAACAACGAATACATCGCTATCGGTCCGCACGCGGCCCTTTAGCGACTTCTTTAACGTGGCTGCAAGCCGGCCGGCCAAATCACCACGGAGCGTTCTAAATAGCGTTAGTCGACCTGCGAATCAATTGCCCAAACGAACGGAGGGGTCGATGCGAAGTCACTCCCACGTTAATGACTGCTAGAATCTGTTGGTGGACACAACGAATCACGATGTTTATTGAAGTAGAATGACGGCTAGGGACGCGTAATGGCAGATGACCTCGAAGGCAGGCCAAGCATTCAAGGGCAAGACAGAGTAGGATACGATCTGAGCCTGGGCTATCGCTTGAAGGTCATGTTCTCGGCTTTCTGGCATTCACCCGTGCGCGGAAGGGTCTTGCTGATCGCAACGGCGCTGATCGCCATCATTCTCGCCACCGCCTATGCGACCGTCATCCTCAACCAGTGGAACGCGCCCTTTTACGACAGCATCGCTCGGCGCGATTTGCATGGGTTCTTTCATCAGCTGAAGGTCTTCGCGCTGATCGCGGGCATGCTGCTCTTGCTCAACGTCGTGCAGGCCTGGCTGAACCAGATGACCGCGCTCTACATGCGCGAAGGTCTGACGCGCGATCTCGTCAACCAATGGCTCCAGCGCAAGCGTGCGCTGCGGCTTTCGGCCAGCGGCCTCATCGGCGTCAATCCCGATCAGCGCCTACACGAAGATGCCCGCAACCTCGCGGAAAGCACGACGACCCTGATGATCGGGCTGGTGCAGGCGACGATCTTGCTGATCAGTTTCATCGGCGTGCTATGGGAATTGTCCAGCGGCTTTATCTTCCGTTTCGGCACCTATGCCTTCTCCATTCCGGGCTATATGGTTTGGGCCGCAATCTTCTATGCGGCGTCCGCATCGATTCTCAGCCAGCTGGTAGGCCGCAAGCTTGTGAAGCTCAATGCGGATCGTTTCTCGAAGGAGGCGGAACTTCGCTTTGCGCTGATGCATGCCAACGAGAACATGCCGGCGATCACGGTGGCGCGCGGCGAGGAGAATGAGCAGCAGCGTATCAATACCGACATCAGCGCGGTGCTCGCCGTCATCAAGCGGGTGGCGATGGCCAACGTCAACCTCACCTGGGTGTCAGCCGGCTACGGCTGGCTTGTCGTGGTCATCCCGATCATTGTAGCCGCACCGGCATACTTCTCCGGCGGCCTGACGTTTGGCGAGCTGATGGTATCGGTCGGTGCTTTCAACCAGGTCAACACGGCCCTTCGCTGGTATGTGGCGAACTTCGGTCCCATTGCCGAATGGCGCGCCACACTGATGCGTGTCACCGATTTTCGTCAAGCGCTCACCACCATGAGCGACGAGATCAATCTCAGGGGCACGATTAGCTACGAGCGCAACCCGCCTGGAACACTGACGCTGGACCATGTACGGATCGCTTCTAAGATTGGCGAAGAGATCGACCAGTGCGGCGGGTTCCGCGTCCACGAAGGCGCCGTGACGATCAAGGCCGGCGAAAAGGTCATGATCAACGGCGATCACAACGTGAACCGCAAACTGCTCTTCCTTGCACTCTCCGAGCTTTGGCCATGCGGGGGCGGTAAGATCGGCTTGCCGCCCACGGACGACATGCTTTTCGTCGCGCAATCGGCCTACATCCCCGGGGGTTCGCTCCGCGAAGCGCTGGCGTTTCCCGAGTCTGCGGACACCTATCAGAATGCCGACGTTGTGGCAGCACTGGAGAAGGCAGGCCTCCACCATCTGGTTTCCCGGCTCGATACCCGGGCCCGGTGGGACAAGCTGCTCGATTCCGACGAGCAGCGCGCGATCGGTTTTGCTCGCCTGCTTCTCGTACGACCGAAATGGATCGTGTTCGACGAAGTGCTGGAAGGCATGGAGCCGGAATGGCAATCATCGATGATGGACGTCCTGGCTTCGATGCCTGACACCACGATGATCTACATCGGTCGCTCGGACGCCTTCGTCGACACTTTCAAGCCCCGCGTGCTGCATCTGGAAGCTCTGCATGCGAAGCCGGAAGTGAAGGTCGTGGCAAAAGCGCCAAACGCACCCGCACCCGCGCTCTGACGGCTTACATCGGCGGCACGACGCCGTTTTTACCGACTGTGACGTTTGCTGCGGACACCGTGCCGTCTGCAGCTCTTTCTCCCATCACGATCACGCGCGCTCCTGCGACAAGGTCTGCCTTTCCGGCAGGGGCGAAGGTGACGATCGGTGTATCGTCGGCGATCGATATCGTCTTTTCCTTGCCCTGATATGTCAGCGTGATGGTGTGGCCATCGACTGCCTTGACGGCTTTCGCGACCGTCGCGTTGGTCATCGTGCTGTTTGGCCTCAAGTCCCAAGGGCGACTGCCTTCTCCGGTGCCCTTCATCGCTCCTGGAAAGATCAGCACTTCGAGAGCGCCATCGCCGCCATCAGCTTTTGGCAGTGATGCAACCCCAACGAAATCGCCCGGCTTGATATCTTCCACGGCGGCCTTCTTGATGCCGCGCACCTTCCAGTCTGGCTTCAATGTCACCGTTTGCTCGGTGCCTTCTCGTGTTTTGACCACCAACGTGTCGCCGCTCAGGCTTTCAATCGCGCCACGCACGCGTTGCGCTTCCTGGGCAAGCGCGCCGTGCGACGTAATAACGAGGAAACCCGCGGCCCAGACGAGCGCGGTAGATGCTTTGAGATTGTGTGGCATAGTCTGCTTTCCTTGCCGTCGTGCAAGCTGCGGATACGGGGCGCAGCTTAGTCCTGCCGGTCGAACGCTGACGAATCAATGAAACGTGAAAGCCAGTTCGCGCGGCAAAGACGGGTCGGATTGAGCGGGCGCGAAAGGATCTTAGCCCTCCAATTCCTCCCGCAGCATCTCGAGTTCCAGCCATTCCTCTTCCATTTTCGTCAGGCTGTCCCGGAGCTTCTCCATCTCCGCTGCCAGACGGTTGAATGTGGTGGGGTCCTTGGTGAACAGGCCGGAGTCCGTCATCCGCTCCTCCCGTTTTGCGATCTCGGCTTCGGCCTTGGCCATTTCCTTCGGGAGATTTTCGAGCGCGAACTTCTGCTTGAAGGACAGCTTAGCCCTTCCTTTCGCCGTCTCGGCCGGGGCAGTTGCTTCCTGCGGTTTCGATCGTTGCGCCGCCTTCTCGGCCTTCCTTCGCTCGTCGGCGATGCCCTTTCGTTGCGCGAGCATGTCCGAATAGCCGCCCGCATATTCGATCCAACGTCCATCAGGCGCATCCGGGACCGCCGGAGCGATCGTCGACGTTACCGTGCGGTCGAGAAAGTCGCGGTCGTGGCTGACGAGGATGACGGTGCCGGGGAAGCCTGCAACGATTTCCTGCAGCAGATCCAGCGTCTCGATATCTAGATCGTTGGTCGGCTCGTCGAGGATAAATAGGTTTGCCGGACGCGACATGATCCGCGCCAGCATCAGTCGCGCGCGCTCGCCACCGGATAGATTCCTGATCGGCGTACGCGTCTGTTCAGGCTGGAACAGGAACTCCTTCATGTAGCCGGTCACGTGCCTCTGTTCACCGTTGACAATCAGATTCTCGCCGCGGCCATCTGTCAGGTAGTGGGCGAGCGTTTCGTCGGGATCGAGGTCTTCGCGCTTCTGATCCAGGGTCGCGATTTCCAGATTGGTCCCGAGTTTTATCGTGCCGCTGTCCGGCGCGAGTTGTCCGGTCAGCATCTTCAGGAGCGTCGTCTTGCCGGCGCCGTTCGGGCCGACGAGACCGATGCAATCCCCGCGATGCACGCGGATGGAGAAGGGTGCGACAATGGGCCTATCCCCGAAGGTCTTCGTGATCTTGTCGGCCTCGATAACGAGTTTGCCGGATTCCTGCGCGTCGGAAACCGTGGCCTGCACGGTCCCTTGCGGGCCTTTGTGGCCGCGATATTGCGTGCGCATGGTCTGCAGTTCGCCGAGGCGGCGCATGTTGCGCTTTCGCCGTGCGGTGACACCGTAACGCAGCCAGTGCTCTTCGCGCTCGATTGCCTTGCCGAGCTTGTGCTGTTCAAGTTCTTCCGCTTCCAGCACCTGGTCACGCCAGGCTTCGAAATGGGCGAAGCCCTTGTCGAGCCGCCGCGAGGTGCCGCGGTCCAGCCAGACGGTCGCCGTCGAAACCTTCTCGAGGAAGCGCCGGTCGTGGGAGATCAGGACGAGCGCACTGCGGCTCTTCTGCAGTTCGCTTTCCAGCCATTCGATGGTCGGCAGGTCGAGATGGTTGGTCGGCTCGTCGAGGAGCAGGATATCGGGCTCGGGCGCCAGGACACGTGCCAGGGCGGCGCGGCGCGCCTCGCCTCCTGAGAGGTTGTTGGGATCCTCGTCGCCGGTGAGCCCGAGGTGCGAGAGGAGATAGGTAACACGATAGTGGTCGTCGCCAGGACCAAGCCCCGCTTCGGCATAGGCCTGGACGGTCTTGTAGCCTGCGAAATCAGGGGCCTGTTCGAGGTAGCGCACCGTTGACGACGGGTGGCGGAAGACCTCGCCCGACTGCGCTTCGACGATGCCGGCGGCGATTTTGAGAAGCGTCGACTTTCCAGAGCCGTTGCGGCCGACGAGACAGATCTTGTCTCCAGGCTCCACCTGCAGGGCGGCGCCGGCAAGCAATGGGGTGCCGCCGAAGCTGAGAAAGACGTCATCGAGTTTCAGAATGGGGGGCGCCAAAGATCAGACTCCGGAAAGGTCATAGGGGCGGGCGAGCACAATGGCCCGACCGCTCTCGAGCGAAAAGCGCACCTTGCCCTTCGCGACATTGGAAATGGTGCGCGACGAGCCGAAGGGCAAATGGAAATCGGCCAGCGGGTAGCGCGCGTTCTCGATCGTCAGGCCGCGAAGTTCGCTGAAACCGGGAACCGAAAAGAGACTGTCAGGGGGCAGGTCCAACTCGATTGCACCGGCAACCAGTGGCACAGCCTCCTCCCGGCCCGACGTCAGAAGCATGTCATAGCCCTGTTCTGCAAGACTGACGGCATAGAGCAGGTGCTGGATGGCATGGTCGGAACGCTCACCCGCGAGGGCGCCTGCCAAAATAAGTCGTTTCGCCCCACGTGCGATCGCTTCGGAGACGGCGATCTCACCATCGGTGGAAGCCTTTGCTGCGGGGTAGGGTTGTCTCGGCACAGCCGGAAAGGCGCCCGCAAGATCAACCGGCGTCGAGTCGAAATCACCGACCCAGAGCTCCGGAACGACGCCGAGCGCAGCCGCATGACGCATTCCCCCGTCGGCCGCAATGAAACGGCTGTCCGAGATGGCGTCGCGCAGACGATCGGTTACCTGCAACTCGCCGCCAAGCAGAATGGTGTAGGTGGATTGGCTCATGCGCATTGCCCATAGCGCAAAGCGGGGGGGAAGGGAAAGGGCCGCCGTTCAGGCTTCGTCGACGATATCCTTGATGCGCGCTTGAAAAACGTCCTCGTAGCCGGAAATGAACTTCTCGAACAGCTCCCCGAACGCCTCGATCTCTTCCGGTTTCCAGTCTTTGACCACTTCGGAAACGAACGTGAGCTTCTGCGCGCGTATCTCCGACAACAGCCTCTGTCCGAGTGGGGTCATCACCACAATGATCCGTCGCGCGTCGGTCTGTGATGCCTTTCGCCGCAGAATATTGCGTCCGACCATATCCGCGACGATGCGGCTTGCGCGCGACGGATCGATCCGCATCATCTCGGCGATCGTCCCGACTGTTACTTCACCGGTCTCCTGAGCGCGCCGCACAGCGTCCAGTACGTCAAGGTGCGATAGCTCAAGACCGGGAGCCACACTCTGGATGGCGAGCCGCCCGATCAGTCGGCGCCCGGTCATGAGGCGCATGCGTGTCATGCTTTGACCGATGCGCAGAATGCCCGGTTCGTTGGTGGCGGGGTCCGTGTTGGTGAGGTTTATCAAGCTCTCGTTCATTCCGGAAATATAGCATGTCATATGTCGATTGAGAATATGCCGAGGTCAATCAAGTGACATTGACAAATATATGCTAATAGCACATGAGTTGTCTCAACATCCATTCGGAACGACGCTTCATGAACACTCAAATTGCCGCGGCGCCGCTTGTGACAGATCATCGTCGGCGGTTCATCCTCTTCCTTTTCCTGATGGCAGCCATGTTCATGGCGACGCTCGACAACCAGATCGTTGCAACGGCCCTGCCGACGATCGTCGGCGAGTTCGGTCATCTCGAGCGGTTTGGCTGGATCGGCTCGGCCTATCTTCTCGCTGTGAGCGCAGTGATGCCGCTTTACGGCAAGCTTGGTGATCTCTTCGGCCGCAAGTATGTGATGATGGCCGCGATCATGATCTTCACGGTCGGCTCCGCCGTCTGCGGACTGGCTATATCCATGAACACGCTGATTGCGGCCCGCGTGCTGCAGGGGCTTGGCGGGGGTGGGATCATGGTATCGATCTTTGCGGTCAACGCAGATTTGTTTGAGCCCCGCGAACGCGCGCGTTACCAGAGCTATTCGAGCCTTGTGTTGATGGCGTCCGGCGCTATCGGACCGGTGCTCGGTGGTGCGATGAGCGATCTCTTCGGTTGGCGCTCGATCTTCCTCGTCAACGTTCCGATCGGTTTTGTTGTCCTTGTCGGTCTGGCTGTGATGCTGCCTTACCGAAAGCCGAATCGTCGTCCGAGGATCGATTATGCCGGCGCTCTGCTGCTCGCCTTGACGACCGCAAGCATCGTGCTGGCCGCCGATGGCGCTCAGCTCTTCGGTTCGCTGGTGGCACCGCAGAACCTCGCCATGGTGGTGCTCGGCGTCGCTGCAGTAATCGGATGGGTTTTCGTCGAGCGTCGCGCCGCCGAACCGATTGTTCCTCTGTCGCTGTTCCGCAATTCCACGTTCAGCCTGTTGCTTGTGATGTCGATCATGAGCGGCGCGATCGGCATTGGCATGGTCAATTATTTTGCGCTGTTCCTGCAGACGACGACCGGCCTTTCACCGTCGGCAGCCGGAGCGTTCTTTATTCTCCTGACCGGCGGCATCGTTTGCGGGTCGCTCTCGGCCGGGCGCATCATCTCCATCACCGGGCGCTACAAGCCGTTTGCAATAGCAAGCTTGACCTGCAGTGCCATCGCATTCGTGCTGCTCACTCAGGTTCATGCAGGAACGCCGGTCTTGCTTATCGGGGCGGTGATGGCGCTGCACGGCTTTGGTGTGGGCCTCGCACAACAGGTGCCCGTCGTTGGCGTTCAGAATGCGGCGCCCGCTCGCGACGTCGGCGCGGCGACCGGGTCGGTAACGCTCTCGCGCATGGGCGGCGCATCGATCGCCATCTCCATTTATGGCGCGATCGTTGGCTCACAGCTCGGCAAGACGGGACTTTCCATTCCCGGCGTGACCGATATCGAGCAGCTGACGCCGAAGATGCTGGCAGCTTTGCCGGAGGTTGCGCGTCAGGCTGTGGCCGAAGCCTATGCCAATGCCTTCATTCCGCTTTTCATGGCTTCCTGCGCGATCGCTCTCATCGGCCTTTGTGCCGCCTTGATGCTGAAGCCGACGCAGTTGCCTCGCGTGGCCGAGGTACGGCCGGCTGCCAGTGCCGAGGCAGCGGAGTAAATGCCGGTGGCGGACTGAGGCCGCCACTTGCAAGAGACCAAGCGTGGCGATACATCTTCAAACGCTCTAACGGGGTGCCTCGTGCCATTCGGTGCGCGGCTGAGAGGCTGAAAGCCAACCCGCGGAACCTGATCCGGCTAACACCGGCGGAGGGATTAGACGCGTGACATCTGGCACCGCCCTTTTCCCCTTCAAGCAAACCAGAGGAGAGGTGCCATGTTCGAACACATATTGACGAGCCGTTCGCTGCTTGCTGCGGCCTTTGTCGCGTCTGTCGGCCTTGCCGGCGTAAGCGCGCAGGCAGCGGACAAGACACTCACCGTCTACACCTACGAGAGCTTCACATCCGAATGGGGACCGGGGCCGAAGGTCAAGGAAGCATTCGAGAAGACCTGCGGCTGCAGCGTCAATTTCGTCAGCGTGGCCGATGGCGTGGCGCTGTTGTCGCGTCTCAAGCTCGAAGGCGCCACTACGAAGGCAGACGTCGTGCTCGGCCTGGACACGAACCTGACTACGGAAGCGAAAGCAACCGGCCTGTTCGAGGCAAGTGGTGTCGATGTCACCGCGCTTGAGGTGCCGGGCGACTACAGGGACGACGTGTTCGTGCCTTATGATTATGGCCACTTCGCCGTCGTCTACGACACGCAGACAATCAAGAACCCACCGCAAAGCATGAAGGAGCTGGTCGAAGGCGACCCTTCGCAGAAGATAGTCATAGAGGATCCGCGCACCTCGACGCCCGGGCTCGGGCTCTTGCTGTGGGTAAAGTCTGTTTATGGCGACAAGTCGCCCGAAGCTTGGGCAAAACTCAAGAAGCGCGTGCTGACGGTAACTCCCGGCTGGTCTGAGGCCTATGGGCTGTTCACCAAGGGCGAGGCACCCATGGTGCTCTCCTACACGACCTCGCCCGCCTACCATATGGTCACGGAAAATACGGACCGCTATCAGGCTGCGGCATTTTCAGAGGGCCATTACATACAGATCGAAGTGGCCGGCCTGCTGAAGAATGCGCACGACAAGGAGCTTGCGCGCGATTTCCTGAAATTCATGGTGACGCCGGGCTTCCAGGATACCATCCCGACCAACAACTGGATGATGCCGGTTTCGGCGACATCGCAACCGCTGCCCGACGCATTCGGCAAGCTTGTGAGCCCCTCAAAGACCTTCTTGATGAGCTCGGATGAAGTCGCCGAGAACCGCAAGGCCTGGATCGACGAGTGGTTGGCCGCCATGAGCATGAACTGATGCTTTTGACAAAGGCTGAGATACGGCAGGTGATACTGGGCGGGGCCGTGAGCCTCGTCGGCATCGCCGGTTTCGTGGGCCTTGCAACCTTTGCCTTGCTTCTTTCGAGCGGAACTTCGTCCATTCTGACGGCGGTGTTCGAACCCTACATTTTGCGGGTCCTGCGGTTCACCTTGCTGCAGGCTCTGCTTTCGACACTCCTGTCCGTCGTTTTTGCCATTCCAGTCGCACAGGCCCTAGCACGTCAGCGGCATTTCCCCGGCCGTATTTGGATCATTCGCCTCATGGCTGTGCCGATGGGGCTTCCTGTTCTGATCGGAGCGCTCGGATTGATCGGAATCTGGGGGCGGCTGGGGATACTGAACTCGTTGTTGCTCGAGCTCGGCATGGCGGAACCGATCAGCATCTACGGGCTTTCCGGGATCTTGCTGGCGCATGTGTTCTTTAACATGCCGCTTGCGTGCCGCTTGATGCTGGCGGCGCTGGAGCGTGTGCCAGCGGAATATTGGCTGATGGCGAGTGGTCTCGGCATGCGGCCCGGTTCGATTTTCCGCTTCATCGAATGGCCGGTTCTGCGCTCGGTCATTCCTGGTATCGCGGGCCTGATCTTCATGCTGTGCGCCACGAGCTTCACGCTCGTGCTGACATTGGGTGGCGGGCCTGCGGCAACGACGGTCGAGGTTGCCATCTATCAATCGCTTCGCTTTGATTTCGACCCGGGCAGGGCCGTCGCTCTCTCCCTGCTCCAGATCGTCCTGACCGCTGTAATTCTTGGCGGCCTGTCGCTTCTTCCCGCTCCGGAGGACGAAGGTATGACGGCAGGTAAGGCCGTCAGGCGTCCGGATGGCCAACTGCTGACAGCGCGGCTTGCAGATGGCAGCGTCGTGATGCTCGCCGCGCTGTTTCTGGGGCTACCATTGATGTCCGTCGTCCTGGCGGGACTTCGGTCCGATCTGATGAAGCTCCTGAGCGAACGCATTTTCTGGCAGTCGGCTGCGACCAGCCTTGCCATTTCGATCTCCGCAGCGGTTCTCGCTTTGCTGATCTCGATGACACTGGTGAGCGCGCGCCGCGCAGTACTTCTCCGAGGTTCAGCGGCCCCCGGCGCGAGAGCATTTTTTGCTGCCACGGGTGGCGCGTCGTCGCTGGTGTTGCTGGTGCCGCCGATCGTCCTTGCGACGGGATGGTTTCTTGCACTGACAAATTTCGGCGACGTGAGCGTGTTCGCTCCGCTGCTGATTGTCGCGATCAACGCGTTGATGTCCCTGCCCTTTGTGATGCGCGTCCTCGAGCCGGCTTTCATCGTTCACAAGCGCCGGACGCAGAAACTCGCGGCAAGCCTTGGTGTCACCGGCTGGGCGCGGCTGCGCCTGGTCGACATGCCGGCGCTGTTCAAGCCGATGCTCACGGCATTTTCGTTCGCGATGGCATTGTCGCTCGGCGATCTGGGCGCCGTTGCGCTGTTCGGCTCGGATAGCTTCGTCACACTGCCTTGGCTCGTCTATAGCCGCATGGGGAGCTACCGGACCAACGATGCGGATGGGCTGGCATTGATCCTTGGCCTCGTCTGCCTGCTGCTCACGATCGCCGGGACCATGGGGCCTGCGCGGCGCGAGGGGGCTTTCCATGCCTGATCCGCAGTTCTCGATCGAGATGCGCGATGTCAGTCTCCAACTTGGGAGGCAAGACTTTCATTTCGATTGCCGGCTTCCCGCCGGCGCCGTGATTGCCGTGACGGGCGCGTCCGGGGCCGGCAAGTCGACCTTTCTGAATCTGCTCGCCGGCTTCGATGTGCCCGCCCGAGGGCGAATTCTGATCACGGGAAAGGACGTCACCGACGAGTACCCGGCGAGACGAGCCGTCTCTCTCGTATTTCAGGACAACAACCTGTTCGCGCATCTCGATATTTTCACCAATATCGGCCTTGGTATCAACCCGGCGATGAAACTCACGGCCGCCGATCGCCGATCGATCACGTCTGCGCTTGAAAAGGTGGGGCTTGCCGGTTTCGAACGGCGAATGCCGGGTACGCTATCCGGCGGCGAGCGGCAGCGGGCCGCCTTTGCGCGCGCGCTTGTTCGCAACCGTCCAGTGCTGCTGCTGGACGAGCCCTTCGCGGCGCTCGACCCCTCTTTGCGAAACGGAATGGCGGCGCTGCTGCTCGATATGCATCGCGAGACCGGCAATACCGTCGTCGTCGTGTCGCATGATCCGGACGAGGTCAAACGCATCGCAGATTTCGGCCTCTTCATCGAGGGCGGCAGGATTGTCGTGGCGGCTCCGATTGGTAAGTTTTTGGGTTGCGACGATCATCCTGGATTGACGCAATTTCTCCGCAGTTGACGAATTTGACAGTCACAACGGCACTTTCGCCATAATTTGGGGCGACCGAGGAAACTCCAAGAAGCACGTTAGGCTTGCTAAAATACAACGGCGCCACATTTAGTCAGAACCTCGCTATGCAACCGATGCGGAAATCAGTTACAGCAAAGCCTTGTGTCCCCGATTGTGCAGTGCAAGAACGGGGACGGACGCCTGTTGAATCACCATGAGACCGACCGGGTCGCGCAAGCGGGCCGGCCGACAAGCAAGATGACTTGGAGAGCCAGACTGGACAGCATGACGACGTGGAAATTGCCCGCGCCTTCCAGTGATGTGCTCTCTGCAGCGTGCCGTCTGGTCCGACGGACCTTGTTCATCTGTGCCACAAGCATGGCGCTATACGGCTGCCAGTCTATTCTCGAGCAATCCTATCAGCCAAGCGTTGCACCGTCCTCCAATCCGCAGATCGTCGATGAGGTGCAGAAGAACGATCCGCGCGCTGCCATGGGTGCTCGCGAGCATCCGCGCATCGTTGCAAGCTATGGTGGCGAGTACAAGGACCCAAAGACCGAGCGCCTGGTTGCCCGTATCGCAGGCGCGTTGACGGCCGTCTCCGAGAATCCGAGCCAGTCCTACCGCATCACCATCTTGAATTCGCCAGCTATCAACGCCTTTGCACTGCCGGGCGGCTATCTCTATGTAACGCGCGGCCTGCTGGCACTTGCCAACGACGCATCCGAGGTCGCTGCCGTTCTCTCGCATGAGATGGGCCACGTCACGGCAAACCATGGCATCGAACGGCAGAAGCGTGAGGAAGCGGAAGTGATCGCCAGCCGCGTCGTTGCCGAGGTGCTGTCCAGCGACATTGCCGGAAAGCAGGCTCTGGCTCGCGGCAAGCTCCGATTGGCCGCTTTCTCGCGCCAGCAGGAGCTGCAGGCAGACGTCATTGGCGTTCGTATGCTCGGAGAAGCGGGCTACGATCCCTATGCGGCGGCGCGGTTCCTGGATTCGATGGCCGCTTACAGCCGCTTCATGTCGGTCGATCCCGAGGCCGACCAGAGCCTCGACTTCCTGTCCAGCCATCCGAACTCGGCGCAGCGCATCGAGCTGGCGCGCGACCATGCGCGCGCCTTTGGCCAGGAAGGCAAGGTTGGCGACAAGGGCAGGGACTATTATCTCGACGGGATCGACGGCCTGCTCTACGGCGACAGCCCGGAGGAGGGCTATGTCCGCGGCCAGACTTTCCTGCATGGCGGGCTCGGTATCCGCTTCGACGTACCACCTGATTTCAAGATCGACAACAAGGTCGAGGCGGTCATGGCAACCGGCCCGGGCGATGTCGCGATCCGCTTCGATGGCGTCGCCGACAATCAAAACCAGAGCCTGACCAACTATATCTCCAGCGGCTGGGTTACCGGTCTCGACCCCTCCACCATCCAGCAGATCACGGTCAATGGGATGGAGGCGGCAACGGCGCGCGCGAGCGCAGATCGTTGGGATTTCGACGTCACCGTCATCCGCAACAATTCGCAGATCTTCCGGTTCCTGACGGCGGTGCCGAAGGGGAGCCCGACGCTGCAGCAGACAGCCAATGTGTTGCGGGCAAGCTTCCGCCGAATGACGCCGGAAGAGACGGCTTCGCTGAAGCCTCTGCGTATAAGGGTCGTCAAAGTCCGGCCGGGCGAAAACATCACGACGCTTGCTGCGCGGATGATGGGTACGGATCGAAAGCTCGATCTCTTCAAGCTTATCAACGCTTTGCCGACCGGCGCCTCCGTTTCTCCTGGTGACCGCGTCAAGATCATCGCCGAATAAGAAGAGGCCCGGTTTTCACCGGGCTAGTTGCGTCACTGGGGGAGTAAGCTCTCTTAGGCCGATGCGGCCATATAAGGGTCAGCGCTGACGAGTGCGCTGCGGAGTTTTTCCATCGCCCGGCTTTCGATCTGCCGGACGCGCTCCTTGGAAATACCGAGGTCGGCGCCGAGTTCCTCAAGCGTAGCGCCGTCTTCGGCAAGTCTTCGAGCGCTAATGATCTTCATTTCCCGCTCATTGAGATGCTTCAAGGCGGAAGCGAGCCAGTTGCGTCGGCGTTCGCCATCGATCATGTTCGATACCTGCTCGTCAGGGAGAGGATCATCGCTGACGAGGAAGTCCATCTTCTCGGCGCTGTCGGCATCGCCTGAAACCGAGGGCGCTTGAAGCGAGGCGTCGTTGCTTGAAAGCCGTGCATCCATCGTCTGGACGTCGGAGAGGCTGACGCCGAGAGCGGCGGCGATCTCCTGGTGGATGGATTGGAGAGTAAGCTGAGTGTCACCCCTAGCGAGCTTGGCGCGCAAACGACGAAGATTGAAGAACAGGGCCTTCTGAGCAGAGCTCGTACCGCCGCGAACAATCGACCAATTGCGAAGGATGTAATCCTGGATGGAGGCGCGGATCCACCAACTTGCATAGGTGGAGAAGCGGACATCACGCTCGGGCTCGAAGCGTGCTGCGGCTTCCAACAGACCGACGTAGCCCTCCTGCACAAGGTCGCTCATCGGTAGGCCGAAATTGCGAAATTTTCCCGCCATTGAGATGACGAGACGCATGTGGGCCATGGCTATCTGATTGCGGGCGCCACGGTCATCATTGTTTTTCCAGCGGATTGCAAGATCGTGTTCCTCTTCGCGAGCAAGGTAGGGAGCCGCCATGGCGATTTTAATCATGCGCCGGTCTGCTGACATGTTCTTCATATCGGTCTCCTGAATTCAGGCGTCACGCCAAAAAAAGGGCAAAGAATGCTTGCTTCCGGACATTGCTGCCCAGACCAAATTCATGTCTTGAACGTATAAAGGCCCCGAACTCTGGACGTTTCCAGATGGGACCCTAGCTTAGGGTTATGCGCCGGTAATACGGCCGGGTAGGACCAGTTTCTTCAAGTTGCCGGATAGGCAGAACGTGGAAGGCATGATCCGCTCCTCATCGAACGTTTACAGGAATGCGAGCGTTCGAGGGTGATGTCAGTTCCCGACGCGGTCCGCAGCTACACCCTTAAAACGCACCAGGACGGAAAAAGTTCCAATAAAAAACCCGGCGCGAGGCCGGGTTTTTTGCAAGAAAAACAAGGAGCTTATGCAGCCTCGTCCTGAGATTCGTCTTCCTCGATTGCCTTGCCGCGCTTCGGGCCTTTGTTGAGGTTCGTCTCTACGAGACGGACGGCTTCCGTTTCCGACATCTTGTTCACGGCAGCGATCTCGCGTGCCATGCGATCAAGTGCAGCCTCGTAAAGCTGGCGTTCGGAATAGGACTGTTCCGGCTGGTTCTCGGCGCGATAGAGATCGCGGACAACTTCAGCGATGGAGATGAGGTCGCCGGAATTGATCTTGGCATCATATTCCTGGGCGCGTCGGGACCACATGGTGCGCTTGACGCGCGCCTTGCCCTGCACAACCTTCAATGCACGCTCGACGAAATCGGTTTCGGAGAGCTTACGCATGCCGATGCTCATGGCCTTGCCGACCGGCACTTTCAGGCGCATCTTGTCCTTCTCGAAATCGATAACGAAAAGTTCAAGCTTCATGCCTGCTACTTCTTGCTCTTCGATGGCGCTGATGGTACCGACGCCATGTGCGGGGTATACGATCGATTCACCGGTCTTGAAGCCGTGACGTGCGGAAGAAGGTTTTTTCTGCTGGGTCGTCATTCTATTCAAAAACTCCCTGTTACGCTTCCGGCTGCAGCCGGAGCCGGGTCAGTCAGGCCCGGATGAGACGGTCAGATCCGTCGGGTGACTTACTTCTGGTCCTACCGGACAAAAACGGACATATCCATGCACACAAGCTTGGAACCTCACGGCTCAAGGCGTTGATATGTCACGGAAACCGCGTTTGTGGATTTGTTTTGCTTTCGTGGTGGCTCGGGCATGCTTCATGCCGCAAATGGATCAGTTTCAAAAAGCTATCACAAAAATATGAGGAAATCAATAATTTACTGCGCCTGAGTCATGCGCGCAACACATGCCACCCATATGCCGGCGGCACGCTTCAGGCCTTTTTCAGCCAACTGAACACGGTTTCAGGCTCAAGCTCCGAACCAGATGGGATCAGTCGCCTGATCCGGGCTTTTCCGAGAAATACTTCTCGAACTTGCCGCTTTCGCCGTCCAATTCTTTTGCCTCAGGCATAGCATCTTTCTTGACCGTGATGTTCGGCCAGACGCTGGCATACTCGGCATTGATCCTGAGCCACTTGTCGAGGCCAGGCTCCGTATCCGGCTTGATCGCCTCGGCGGGACATTCCGGTTCGCAAACGCCACAGTCGATGCACTCGTCGGGGTGAATGACGAGGAAGTTTTCGCCTTCATAGAAGCAGTCGACAGGGCAGACTTCCACGCAGTCGGTATATTTGCAGCGAATGCAATTGTCGGTCACGACATAGGTCATGAAGAACTCCAGGACTTCCATACAATGGGGCCGGGCAACCTGGAACGTCGCGCCTTTCCCCTAACCGGAGAGGAAGCGTTGACAGGCTTGGGAGGCAGTCACGCTATCCGGCAAGTTGACTGTGACGTATCGGCTTTGCCTGCGGATTTCAAGAATAAAGAAATCGCAAAACCCGGCAGTTTGGACAGAGTTTTCTAATCCTCGTCCGAGATCAGCCTGTCGATTGCACGGCGATCCTTCTTCGTGGGCCTGCCCGTGCCGGTCGCACGGATCGCCTGTTCGTAAGGCGTCAAGCGCTTTGCCTCATCGGGTGGCGGCGTAAGGTCCTCATAGAGCAGCCGGGCTTCCTCGTACGGGCCACGTCGCTCACCTCCCGACTTGACGATGAGGACAACGTCGCGCCGCTCCAGTGCGAGCTCGACTTTGTCGCCTGCTTTGATCGTTTGGCTCGGTTGGAGCGCGCGCTCGCCATTGATCCGTACATGCCCGGATTGAATGTGGCTTTGTGCCAGCGAGCGCGATTTCACCATACGTGTGAAGAACAGCCATTTGTCGATGCGCTGTCGCGAACCGCTTCCTGGCTGTGTCTCCCCGCCCATCTGCTTACTTCTTCATCTGCTCCTTCAAGGCAGCGAGCTTGGCGAAAGGAGAATCCGGATCGATCGGCTTCTCCTTGCGCGGTGGCTTTGCCTCGAAGCGCAACGGCTGCGGGCCGCCGCGGTTGTTGCGATCCTTGCGATCGCCCCGGTCCTGACGGTCGCCACGCTGTTCGTTGCGGTCGCCGCGTCCCTGCTGTGGCTTGCCGCCATCCTTGCCATGATGCTGGCGGTTGCCGTCGCGGCCCTCTCCACCTTCACCACCTTGGCGACGATGACCAGGTCCACGGTCCTGGCCGCGATTGTTGCCGCCGCGCCGTTCGCCGGGGCTGCGAGCCTGACGCTGATTGTCCGTACGGCCACCGAGCCGCCAGAGAAGAACCGGCTTCGGCTCCTCGGCCTCTTCCGCAGTAGCGGCGACGGGCTGTTCGGCGGTCACTGCTTCGGCAGCGGGGACTTCCGAGGCGGGCTCCTCCGATGTGCTGTCGGCATCGTCATGATCCGCTTTCTCGGCATTCTCCTCGGATGCAGTTTCGGTCGCCGGTTCCGCCGAGGCGTCCTGAGCCGACAAATAGGCTGCCGCCTCTTCTGCCTTCACGGCATCGGCACGATAGCCGAGCCCCTTCAGGATCTCTTCCATGTCCTCGAGGGTGGCGCCAAGGATCGAAAGCATGGCGGTTGTCGTGGTGAAGCGACGGCCGTCATATGCGCCTTCCGGGCGATTGGCCTGGCCGGGCTTCCATTGAAGCAGCGGGCGAATGATATCCGCCAGGCGCTCCAGGATATCGATACGAACTGCGCGTTTGCCAAGGAACCGGAAGCCGGCCAGCTTGTAGAACGTGCGCTCGAAACCCGGATCGGTCACGACCGAAGTGCGGCCCGCAGCAAGCACAGGAATGAGATCGCCATACCCGGGCTTGTCGAGACCGTCATTCTTCAGCGCCCAGAGGAGGGTGATGAGCTCCGCCGGCGCGGGCTTCAGAAGAGCGGGAACGAAGATATGGTAGGCGCCGAAGCGAACGCCATAGCGGCGCATGGAGGCGCGCGCATCCTGATCCAGGGACTTTACCTCTTCGGTTACGTCGCGCCGGAACAGAACACCGAGGTTCTCGACGAGCTGAAACGCCAGGCCCTTCGCCAGGCCCTGCAGATCCTCTGCGCGGGACAGATCGTCAAGCGGCTTCAGAACCGTGCTGATATGATGATTCACAAAGCGCTCGACCCGAGCGGCCACGTGGTCGCGCGCATTGCCGGTCAATTGCTCGTCGGCGAGAATAATGACGCGCGGGCGCATCACATGATCGCTGCCCGCCAGACGTGCCACCGGATCGCCCAACCAGCGGATCGAACCGTCGGAGCCGATCGCGAGATCGCCATTGCCGGCCGCATGGAGGCGAGCAGCACGTGCCTCGAATTCCAGAGCGAGCGCCTTTTGCGAAGCAGACTGAACAGCCTTAGCGTCCGGTCCATCCGCTCCCGAAATGGGCGTGAACCGGAATCCCGACAGTTGCCCCACATGATGTCCTTCAACGAAGACATCGCCATTTACACTGATTTCAGCTTCCAGCATCGCATTCTCTCTCAGGCGCTTCATGAGCACAGATGTCCTGCGATCAACAAAGCGTTTCGTCAACCTTTCATGTAACGCATCGGACAATCGATCTTCGATTTCCCGCGTCTTTTCCTGCCAGTGTGTCGGATCGGCAAGCCAATTGGGCCGATTCGACACATAGGTCCAAGTCCTTATCTGCGCGATTCGCGCCGAAAGCGTGTCAATTTCACCGTCTGTTCGATCCGCACGATGTACCTGCTCGGCAAGGAAGTCCTCGTTTACCGTGCCATAGCGCACGAGATCGGAAAAGAGGGTGGAGATGAGATCGGCGTGTTGGGCCGGGGCAATGCGCCGGTAGTCCGGCAGCGCGCACGCCTCCCACAACTTCTCGACCCGCGCCGGATTGTCAGCAAGGTCAATGATTTCCGGGTAACGCGACAGGTGTTCCAGCGCTTGCTGGTCGACGGCGGGCAGAGCGCGTGTCAGGCCGGAAACGGTAGGGCCGGTTTCAAGGCTCGCCCGCAGCGCATGAATGGAAGCGAAATCGAGGTTCTTTGTGCGCCACTGCAGCACTTTTACATTGTCGAACTCATGACCTTCGATGCGTTCGACCAATTCCTCATCAAAAGGATCCACTTGGCCGGTGACGCCAAATGTTCCGTCGCGAACATGGCGGCCTGCGCGACCGGCAATCTGCCCGAGTTCGGCAGGGTTGAGGTTGCGGAACTGATAGCCGTCGAATTTGCGATCCTGCGCGAAGGCGACATGATCGACATCGAGATTGAGACCCATGCCGATCGCATCCGTCGCGACCAGATATTCCACATCCCCGGCCTGATAAAGCGCCACCTGCGCATTGCGGGTGCGCGGACTGAGGGCTCCAAGAACCACGGCCGCCCCGCCACGCTGTCTGCGGATCAACTCAGCGATCGCATAGACTTCGTCCGCAGAGAAAGCGACAATTGCCGAGCGCTGCGGCAGGCGGGTGGTCTTCTTCTGTCCAGCGTAGAACAGGTGAGAAAGCCGGGGTCGCTCGACCACGGTGATTCCGGGGAGAAGTTGTTGCAGAATTGGGCGCATCGTGCCGGCGCCGAGCAACAGCGTTTCGTCGCGGCCACGCAGATGCAGGATACGGTCCGTGAAGATGTGCCCGCGCTCCAGATCGCCGGCAAGCTGAACTTCATCGATGGCGACGAAAGCTGCCTTGGTCTCGCGCGGCATTGCCTCGACGGTACAGACCGAAAAGCGGGCGTTGGGAGGCGATATCTTCTCCTCGCCCGTTACCAGCGCAACATTCTGGATTCCGACCTTTTCGGCGACGCGTGTGTAGACCTCGCGTGCCAGCAGCCGCAACGGCAGCCCGATCACGCCGGTGCCGTGGGCAACCATGCGCTCGATGGCATAATGCGTCTTGCCGGTATTTGTTGGCCCGAGCACCGCGGTTACTCCGCGCCCACTCAGTATCATCGGCTGCGATGTCAGTGTCATGGTCCTGGCAGATGAGGCGGGGGTGCCCCAGATCAAGTCAGCTCCTCTCCGAAGCACACAACACATGGACAGCCGTTGTCTCAAACGCAAGGGCTGATTTGAATTTACTCCGCGGTTTTCTATTGCGCGAATAGCTTGCAGATTGCTCGTTTTCCGATTCGGAACAGCTTGAGAACGAATCGGAGACGAATCGCTGACTCCGGCTGATTCAGTGTTTGTTCACGGCTAAGTATTGATTTTGAATCGCTTTTTACCACAAGATGCTGAATCGTGAAATTCGCGTCATACGCGTGGGCGGGTTGGATTCGGCTTGTTAACCGCTTTTACCGGAAATTGCCGGGCGACTTCTGGCTGAGGCTTTTCGCGTTGGTGTTGCGTTACGCGGAGAGACCGAAAATCAGGCTTGATCGGGTGGTTTTACCGTCAAAGCGGAAGATTTGATACGTATGGAACAAAAATCAGTGATGCGTGTTTCTCGTCCATTCCGAGTGCAATGAGGTCGAGGACTTGAACCATGCTTGGCACGATCCTTCTCATCATCCTTATTCTGCTTTTGATCGGCGCCTTACCAAATTGGGGTTATAGCCGTGGATGGGGCTATGGACCTTCCGGCGGTTTGGGACTAGTTCTCGTTATTATTATTATCCTTGTGCTAATGGGTCGCATCTAAGCGACGAAAAAATTGGGAGTTATCTCATGATGAAAAAGCTTGTTCTTATACCAACATGCATTGATCAAAACCGATGCGCCCACTCGCGCAGTCCAATGGACATTATCTTCCAGGGTTGCGCGACGAGTTTGTTCCAGGCGGCACAGCAGTGAGCGACGATGTCCTCGTAGTCTGTGAAGATGCGGTTCGACAGCCAGTTGTCCCTCATAAACTGCCAGACGTTTTCGACAGGGTTCAATTCAGGCGAACGCGGCGGCAAGA